>CAMWIU010000180.1 GCA_947174385.1 uncultured Treponema sp. | reverse complement strand
TTGACTCGGATGCAAAGCCTTCAATGATTTTGTGCAAATTTTGCATCAAAGTTTTTCCATCGAGATTTTCAAGTTTTGCGGCGCAAATCAATTTATCTGGATTTTCCCGACATTTTTTTTCCAGCAACTTTCCTTTTGGCGTGAGTGAAATTACCACGCTGCGTTCGTCAGTTTTTGAGCGTTCGCGGATTACGAGATTTTTGCCGACCATTTTTTTAAGAAGCGGAGTGAGAGTGCCAGAATCCAAAAAAATTTTTTTGCCCAAATCCTTTATCGCAACTTTGTCATTTTCCCAAAGTGCCATCAGCACGACATATTCGGTGTATGTCAAGTCCAGCGGATCGAGAATGGGCTTGTATGCTTTTATGATTCCGCGCGAACAGGCATACAGCGCAAAACAAAGCTGATTGTCTAGATGAAGCAACGCGGGATCGTTTTTTTCAACTTGCATTTTGAAATTATACAATAATTTTAAAATAAAATCAATTGCATTCAATGGAAAATTGATTCGTGCGGAGGACGGCGCGAAAAAAGTTGGCCACAAAATTGCTCGCAGATTTTTTTTGTTCGTCGCATTCTTCGCAAAAAATTATCCCAGCGCGCTCAAATCCAGTTTGTCGAATCCGCTCAAAAGCAATTTCGCCGTCGCTTTAATTTTTTTCAATGAATCCAAATTCGCGCCTTCAATGTTGAGCGGCATCACGGGATCGTGCAGCGAAAGCCTGAGCAAAAGCCAGCCTTCCGCGCCATCGGCCACCGCGCCGCCTTTGAAAGAAATTCGCACGCCTTCAAAAGATTCTGCTATAATACAGCCGGCTTCTTGCGCTCGCTCGGTGAAACTTTGCAAAACTTGAGTTCCGTATTCTTTGAAATTTTCGTCCAAAATTTTAAATCGAATTTCTTCTTCGTTTCCGGGCGGCGGAAGTTTTTCAATCAAGTCCTTTAAATTTTTTCCATTGCGACGCGCGTTCGCCAAAGCGACAACCAGCGTGATTGCAAGATACGCGCCGTCGTCAAGATAGTAGTTGTCTCTGAGCGCGCCGTGCCCGCTAGTTTCCATCGCAAGCGGAACGTTCACGCCTTTTTGACAAAGTTCCTTTTGCTTGTTGATTACGTTTTTGTAACCGCGCATGTATCGCAAATGGTGCAAGCCCAAAACTTGTTCCAAAAAATATGTGAGGCGATCGCTCGTAACGCTGTCGGTTACAATCGTCGCGCCTTTGTTTCGCGGAGCCAAAATCGCGCTTATCAATGCGATGATTGCGTCGCGATTCACTTCGCTTCCGTCGTCAAGCACGGCGGACATTCTGTCAACGTCAGTGTCGAAAATCAAACCCAAGTCGGCGTGATTTTCAAGCACGGCATTTTGAATCGCCTTCATCGCATCTTTGTTTTCAGGATTCGGGATGTGATTCGGAAAATGTCCGTCGGGTTCGAGAAATTGGCTTCCCTGAATGTTCGCGCCGAGCGGCTTTAAAATTTGTTCAGCAAAAAATCCGCCCGCGCCGTTTCCTGCGTCCACCACGATTTTCAATCCGTCAAGCGGATGATTTGTCATTCCTGTTTCCGCCATAATCGCGCCGCGCAAATGCTGTGAATACAAAAAAAGCAAATCGAGATTTTTTTGCGAAGAAATGTCGATGATTTTTTCATTTCGCTCGCAAGCGATTTTCAAGATTTCCGTGATGTCGTCGTGCTCAAGTCCGCCGTCCTTGTCGAAAAATTTCAATCCGTTTCTATTGAAAGGCAAGTGGCTCGCGGTAATCATAATCGCGCCATCGAATTTCGTCTGCTCAAAAACGATCGACATAAACATCGCGGGAGTCGTGGCAAGCCCGCAGCAAAAAATTTTCACGCCTTCGCTTTTCAAGCCGCCCGAAACGCCCACGAGCAATTCTTGCCCGGAAAGCCGCGAATCCATTCCGATTCCCACGCGCAAATTTTCGCGCGGCTTGTCCAACTTTTTGGAAAGCCATTCGGCAAATGCTTGCCCGATTCTGTTGCAGATTTCTGGAGTGAGATTTACGTTTTCGCCTTCCACGCCTGGCAATGCCACGCCGCGCACGTCGCTGCCGTTTTGAAGTTTTAGAATTTCGTTTGCCATTTTTTCCTTGGAAAATATTTTTTGGAAACTTGAATTCTAAAAATATTTTCCAAAATTCATTATATCACGCTAAGAAATTTTTCGCAAGATTTCCGCCGCAAACGATGAAATTTTTTCAATGCCTTCTTCGTCGCTCGGAAGTGCGAAAAGACTTCCAGCGTCGCATTCGGGATTGTTGCGAATGACTTCTTTTTTTTGCGCCAAATAAAAATCGAGCCTTGCGAAAAATCCTTCGACAAAATTTTCGGCAAGCGAATTCAATTCTGCGGCGGAATTTTTTTTCTGCCAAATCGCGGAGACGAATTTGAAAAAAGCGAGCGACTGATTTTTCAATTTTGATTTTTGCTTTTGAAAAATTTCAAGGCAATTTTTGTTGAAATATTTTTCGGAAAAAACCAAAATGCAAATTTGCAAAAGCGGCTCGCGTT
>CAMWIU010000179.1 GCA_947174385.1 uncultured Treponema sp. | reverse complement strand
CCTTTTAATAATTCTCATTTTCATTTTTTGTTAATACCTTATCTGTAAAAGCTGCTGTTGCATCAGCATTAAATTTTGAAATACTACCATTGCTTCCGACTTGCAATGTTTTTGACAATGAAAACATGAAAAATTTACTACTTGCAAACTTTCCGATTTTTAAAATCCGAATCCTCACAGACATATCCGTAAACCGAAAAGGTATATTTTCCCACTGTTTTGTCAATGTCATCGTCCTGATTTAAAGTATATCTGTAGCCTTTGTTTTCCATTTGCCTCACAAAGCTATTGCTCGAAAGATCTGAAAAGTCAAACGGCATCTCAATCAAAGATTTAAATTCTTTTCGCGTCTCTTTCCATTCGTCTGAACGCTGATCTGGAAAGTATTTTTCTTCCTTTTTCGAGCAGCAAGAAAGCGACATCAAAACCAAGATCAAAAAAGCAGGGGACAAGATTTTTCTCTTCATTTCACAATCTCCATTGATTCAATTTGACTTTACGCAAATTATTTCAAGGTTTTCAAATTTTTTATAATTTGCACGCGCGTCTTGTCTTTTTTAAAATTATAGCATACCAGCATATATTTTCCCAGTGGCAATTCGTACAGCGCGACGACATGCCCTTTCGTGAATTTTCTGTCGGAGACTTTGTTGTTTTCCATATACAGAATCCTTGTTTCGTAAATATAATGTCCGTCCTCAAAATTGTAGACGCAACTCGTGGCGTGTTGGGATTTTGAGTAGAAAGAATAGTTCACATAAAATCCGATTTCGCAGCCGTTCTTTTTAAGGAATTCGCTTTCCCGCCGGGCTTTTTCCCTGCCCAAAATTTCTTGCACGTCGTAATCCGCCGCCGCTTTCTTTGCGTAGGCTTTGTCCAGTTCATACGAAGTGTCCGAAACGTCTTTTTTTCCGAGATTGCCTTTGTGCTCGCAGGCGAGATTTTCATCTTCCACAGAGACTGAATAAACGGAAAAATCATAGTCATCATTCAGCAAAACCAAAAGCGACTTGTCCTCGTTTATCTGCACTTTTGTCGGGAAGCCCTTGAATTCCAAGGAATGCGCTGCCGCAGAGAAAGCGCACATCAGCCATAAAAATAATATTTTTTTCATACGTCCTCCAATATCGTCCAGCCAGTTTCCTTTGTTCAGCTATTTGTTTTCAGAAGCCCTTTGTTTTTATTCAATTTCTATCTCCAGCATTTCTTCATGATTTGCGTGATCCACAAAAGCCTTGCAACCAGTTTCAATAAGAATCGATTTTGAAATACGCGGCGTTTATCAGTTTGAAATCGCAAAGGAATTCTTTGATTTCGCAATCCATCGAATATTTTTCCCGCAATGTTTTTTTCATTGCCGCCGCGTCGCTTTTCGAATAATAAAAGCCGACATAATTTTTTCCTCCAAGTTCAAAACATGGCGAGCAAGACAATTCTCCTTCCGGCAAAAAGAACATCGGATTTTCTTCCGCGATTTCGAATTCGACTTTACCTTTTGTTTCCAAAGAATACAGCTTCCTGTTTTTTGTTTTTAGCTTTGGCATTTTTAAATGCAAGTCGGCGCATGCAAAAGAAATTACAAAATATGGGTCGTTGTAATTTTCGGTAAGCGCGTAATTTTCAGCGCTCGCCCGCACTTCGCTTTCCCGTGATTTCGAAACGAACAAAAAAGATTTTTCGCCGATGTCCAATTGGGCAATTCCATTTTCAGAGTAAAATGTCGCCGCCTTTCCAGTCTCGGAAGAAATCGCAAAAAGAGAATCCGCAAGATAGCAGAAATCATAAAATTGTTTTTCCAGCGTGTCATAGGTAACGCCGTTTGCGTCGAGTTGTGTTGATTGCAAATTTTCGTAATAGCATAAAAATTGATTTATGCTGACTTTTTCGCAGACATAACGCGCATTCAAGCAATTCGTGGCGAACGTTTCGAAAACACCAATAAATAAAAACAGCGAAATGAATATGCGATTTTTCATAATATTAAATTCCCCTTAAAAGTCATTAACCACCACCAAAGGTGGTGGCTTGAAATGTGAACCGCTCAAAGCGGTTAAGCCTTGCGGCTAGTCAAACAACTCGTCCTGCCTTCGGTCGTCATTCTCTTGGTTTTTGATGTATTCCCTGATGACTTCCTCGTCAAGACCCACGGTGGACACGAAATATCCCCTCGCCCACATATGCTGGCCGCTGAAATACCTCTGCCTCTCTCCGTACGCGCGCGCTATCCATATCGCGCTCTTTCCCTTTATGTACCCGACCACCTGCGACACGCTGTGCTTCGGCGGTATCTCCATCAGCATGTGGACGTGGTCCGTCATCATGTGCCCCTCCAGCACCCTGCTTTCCTTCTGCTCCGCCAGCCGCCTTAGCTCTCGCCCCAGCTCCTGCCTTATCTGTCCATACAGCTTTTTCTTCCTGTACTTCGGTATGAACACGACATGATACTTGCATTCATACTTCGTATGGTTTATACTTTCATAGTCTCCCATAGTTCTTTCTCCTGTGTGTGCCTTGCGCGGTTCACACTTGGGATTTTACTATGGG
>CAMWIU010000178.1 GCA_947174385.1 uncultured Treponema sp. | reverse complement strand
CCAATCTCGTTGCATATTTCCTCCGAATTTAGAATTTCAATTTTAATTTTTATTGGAAATATAGTGTACATCAAAAAAAGAAAAATGAGAAGCGGCGAGGAAAAAATGTGCGCCCCAAATTTTTTTTGCTGGGGGAGGTGGTAAAGAGCCATGCGTGTTCCGCAAACCAACGCGAACCGTCGCAATTTTTTTGTGAAATGCTTTTGCAGTGTGCGCGCAAGGGATGCGGAGGGCGCGAAGCGGTTGCCGTAAGGCAACGGAGCCGCGCAAGACGGCGAACCCCGTAGCAAGCCCGGTTTTTGCGCAGCGAAGCGCAGCAAAAATGCGCCCATAAAGTAAAATGTCTTAGCACGAGTTTTTGCGGTTTTTGAGAACCCGGTGAACTAAAATGAAAGACTTGCAAGCAAAAACTCGGTAGCAAGCCGAAGACTTGCGTAAAAATGCGCCCTGAAAAAATTTGAAAAACTCTTTCGGGCGCAAATTGGCTCATTACATTTGGGCGATGTTTGAGCGGGACTGCAAGACGAGAAAGTATCGGATTCCTTTGCTTTTGGGAACTGAAAAACGGTAAAACAATTCGGCAAAAAATTCATGCTTTCCCGTTGCCTTGAATTGTTCGGAAATTATATTCGGATCAAACGAAATTGTTTTTCCAGGCGAAAGATTTTGTGTGTGCGTGGCAATCCAAAATGTTTCGCCTGATTTTTCAAAGTCGCCGTTTCCTGCGAAAAAAATAATTTGTGCCGTGCGTTTTTGATTTTTCCAAGCGGCGGATTCTTCGACTGAAATGTTCGGTTTTCCCGCAGAAAAAAACGCGCTTATTTTTGTTGCTTGTTCGGCGGAAGGCAAGGCGATTCCGCCTTTTGCCTTGATTTTCAATTCTTCTTTGTAACAGTTGTTTTTGTTCGTGTTGCCGTCGGGAGGTTCGATTTGAATTAGAAAACTGCATTCTTCGCCGTCTTCGCAAAGCGGAAACAGGCAGTTCAACTCTTTTTTTGCGCGAGTTGATTTTTCTTCGCCTCCATCGAATACGACGGCGCGTGTGAGTTCTTTTCCGCTTTTGTCGAACTTGTAAATTATTACTGCGCCGAATCCTGCGGAATAACTTTCATCGTTCGGACGTTGAATTGTAAAAGCGATTCCGCTTTCCGTTGCTTTTGCCGTGACATGATCTGTTTTTGGCTCGAAGTAAATTTCAGCCGTTTCGTTTTCTTTGACGACGACTTTTTGCGAGGACGGCTGCTCGCCGCGAATTTCAACGTTGTACATTCCGGCAGGAAGATTGTTCAGAACGAGCGTTCCGAATGCTCGCACCGTTCCTTTGGATTCGCCGTCAATATAGATGTCGCCCGCCGTGTCGCTTGAAACTTTGAGCGAGCCTGTTGCGATGTACGCCGTTATGCTGCCGCCTGTTTGATTTGTGGCGACCAGCTTTTCCGCGCTTTTTCCCGCAAGATAAACGATGTCCGTCATCTGCGAATATTCGCCGGGAGTCTGCGCGCCGTCGGTAAGACGCTGCACTTCTTTTCGCACGTTTATCAACATCGCTTGAAGGCTCACATCTTTGCGCGTGATTTCTTTCGTGAGCACCGGCGTGAAAACGCCGTCCTGCGCCGTGCAACCAGCTTCCGCCGAATACACGATGATGGAATTTTTCGGCTTGACTGAAGAAAGCACAAGTCCGCGCGACGCGCTCCGTCCGCCACCAGCTGGGAGGGGATTGTTGCGGCACGAATCCAAAATGACAATGTTCGTGTCGGCCGACATACTGTTCATCACTTCGTCCACGTTGAGCGCGCGAGTGCTGACGCGCCGTTCGTCGGGAATTTCCGCCGTCGAAGGAATCAGATAATTTTTTCCTTCCACCTGCACTGCATGTCCGCCGTAATGGAAAAATGCCGTTCCGCCCGATTTTTTAAGCGTGGCTTCAAAATCGGAAAGCGCGTCGTTCATTTCTTCGAGGCTCGCGTTCTTCACGATTTTCACCGAAAAGCCGATTTGCTCGAGCGCGACGCGCAAATTTTCGGCTTCCTTTATTGGTTCTGAAAGGCTTGAAAAATGAGAATATTTTCCGTTCGCAATCAAAAGCGCGTTGCGGGATTCCTGCGCGGAAAGGGAGGTACAAAAAAACAGAATCGCGATTGCAATTTTGATAACGGATGGAACTGATTTTTTTGAAAAAAGTTTCATTTTGTTTTCCTAATTATGAAATTTAAAAATCGCAACATCAAATTGCATTTTTTATTGGTTCATCACCGTGTACGTAATCTTGTAGACGTTCGTCTCATACTCTTCCGCGGACTGTTCTTTCACCGCCATGATGCCGCGCGATACTTGTTGAATGTCGCCGCGATTGTATGTTCCGCCCGAGTCCTGCGCGGGAAGTCCTGCCGGGGACGTGGAGGCGTAGACGAGAATCTGCTCCGCACCGTACACGCCGTCAACGACTTTGTACACCTGCCCGGCGATGTCGGGGAAGACTTTCACTTCGCCCGCGCGCATGAAATTGTCCCGCACGGGAAGCCAGTTTTTGTCGCCGTTCGCGTCGATGCACA
>CAMWIU010000177.1 GCA_947174385.1 uncultured Treponema sp. | reverse complement strand
CGGCATGCACACCTCCCATATAACTGAAAGCAGGTAAAGTGCGACAAGTACAATACCCCCCCCCATATCAAATTTCCGTTCCACTGCGTGTGCCAAAAAAATGACAGCTGGCAACAACATATAAAATACAAGCTCTATCTTGACCGTCCACAGCGAGCCGTTCACAGCCACGTCGCCGAACACGCCGGGAAGCGACGGATGCAAAAAATTCAGGGTGCATAAGTTCGCCGCAAGATATTTCCAAAATCCACTGGAAGAAAAATACGCGCGCAACTCAAGCGAGGAAAATGAAGCAAGCAGTACAGCACAAAGGACGACCGTCGCCGCATACTGCGGAAAAATCCGCCTAATGCGCTTGAGCGCATACTCTTTTAAAGAAATACTTTTTAAGTATGACAGCGTGACCCAAAATCCGCTCAAGATGAAGACCACGTCCACCGCCATGCCGCGCAGGTTCAGGCAGGGAATGCCCGCGCCACAAAGCACTGCCGCATGCTCATAAATCACGATCAGGCAGCAGGCGAGCCTCATAAAATGGAAAGCGTTTTCTTTCGGGACTTGGGGTAATTTTTCATTGAGTGTTTGCATGAATGCTCCTTAAAAAAGAATTGACAGGTGTACCATAATTATGGTACATTATATTTGAATGGACAAAACCAATTGTACGATTTACATCGGGCAGTATTTTACGCTTGAGTGGTATTACGACAAAAACGGATACAGCCAGGCGTATGAATATTTTCTTGCCATAACGCAGGAGCAACGCCGCAAGTTTTTGATCCTTGCGAAACGGATCGGAGACTTCGGGAAGATTTCGGACAAAACGAAATTCAGGAGCGAGGATGATAAAATCTATGAATTCAAGCCGCAGCCTGACCGCTATCTGTGTTTCTTTATCAAGGGAAAGAAAATTATTGTCACAAATGCATTTACAAAGAAAACGGCAAAACTTCCTGAGCAGGAAAAGAATACGTGCATAAAGCGCAGGGAAGATTATCTGCAAAGAAACAAGGAGAACTGAAATGGAGACAACGTTCGACACATTCATAACGCGCGACCCCGAAGAAAAAGCCCGGTTCGACAAGGAATACAACGAATTCCTGCTTTCCGAATTCCTGATTGAAAAAATGGAAGAGGAGAAACTGTCTGTCCGAAGCATGGCGAAAAAAGCGCGAGTGTCGCCCACGGTAATCCAAAAAATACGCAGCAACAAGAACGCGGACAAGATAAACTACAAGACGTTTCTTGCGATTCTGAACTGCCTTGGATACAAAATGAACATAGTGAAGATGTAGGGGGCATGTCGCCCGGCCTTCTTGCCGTTGCCCAATGAGCATTGATGCCCGATATTTGCCATGTATGGCCGAATGTAAAGGAATTTTGCTTCGGCAAGTTTGGCGCAATGTGTTTCATTTTTTATTCTCCGTATGTTGTTTAGTCAAATCTTTATAAAGTGCCTGATATTCCAAAAGCATTTTTTCTTGTGAAAAATCCTGTTCGATTCGTCTCTTCAACGCGGCAATTTTTTCATCGCGTTTTTCAATGGCAGTCTCGCATGCCTTTTGAAGCGAACCTATATCGTCCAGGGCAAAGAACGAAATTTCATTTTCAGAAAAAGTTCTGAAAGCGGGAATGTCAGAGCAGACAACGGACGCGCCGACCAGAGCGCTTTCCAAAAGTGCCAGCGAAAAGCCTTCCGAGTATGATGGGAAGCAAAAAATGTCGGCTTCCTTTAATACGACATACGGTCGCTCAACCGCATCAAAAAATACCACCCGGCTCTGAAGCTTTCTTTCGGACACGAACCGTTCGAGTTCCGCCCTATAATCTCCAGAGCCAATGCAAACATACGCAAAGCATCCGTCTTTTTCCAAAAGGTGTAAAATCTGCATCAATCCCTTTCGCTTTACAATCACGCTGAAAGAGCAGATTGTTTTTAGTCCCGCGCTTTTAAACGCAAGCATTTTTTCGCATATTTCCCTATGCCGCTCGGTTTCATGCAAGTCGATTTTTACTCCGTTGTAAATCAGCGCATTGTGCTTGAACTGCGCATAGACTTTCATAAGAAAGTCATTGATCTGAACGGTCGCGTCAAATTTCTTTAGCGCGCGAATCCATTGACAGGAGAAAATCGCGGACACAAGGCGTCCATAAGAAATCGCAAGGTCATTTTTTATGTCGCAATGGACCGTGGAGACAATTTTCGCGCGGCGGATATTGCAGGCGTTCTTTGCAAGGTACAAATCCGGCCGCCGCATGTGGGAGTGGATTATGTCAAATTCGTCAAAGGAAATTTTGTCGCCCCAATTTATTCTGCGCGTCCCGCAAGGGAACGCCACCTTGCAGATGTCATCAAAATAAAACACGGCGACCTCGTTGCCCTGCCCGACAAAAAATTCGGCAAGGAGTTTCGCGACAAAAATCGGCGCTTTGGAGTCCAATGAAGGCAGGATGTATGCTATTTTCATAATCACGCCGCCTTCAAAGAGGAATATGAATATACTAAACATTTATACGCCCCCCCAGTTTTTGCGTTTTTGTTGTTTTTTTTGTTTTTCTGAAAAAAGGTATGTTCGGGGAAAATGGAATTGATATAAGATGA
>CAMWIU010000176.1 GCA_947174385.1 uncultured Treponema sp. | reverse complement strand
GGTTCGAGCAGCCTTCGGTGATTTTCACGTAAACCGAATTTTCAAAGGAAAGGTTCACCAAACGTTCCGCGCAATTTACGCCCGCCTGTTCCGGCGCGAGCACAGTTCGCTTGCCTTGCAAGACTTTTTTCGCCACGTCCGCAATCAAATTCAAATCGCCGTTGCCGAAAATTCCGTCGGCTTCGGGAAGTTCAGTTTTGAAGATTTCGGAATAACGCTGGGCGAGGCATCCTGCGAAAATTATTTTCTTTTTCGGGAAAATTTTTCTCGCGCCGACCAAAGCGTCGAGCGATTCTTTTTTCGCGCTTTCGATGAAGCCGCACGAATTTATTACGATAAAATCCGCGTCCTCGGCACGCTCCGTCCGCTCGTAGCCCGCAATCATCAAATTCGAAATTATTATTTCGCCGTCAACCTGATTTTTCGCGCAGCCGTGCTCGTCCAAAAAAAACTTTTTCGCTTTTTTAGTCAAGTTCTTCAACCACCAATCTGTAGTGAATGTCGTCGCTCTTGATCCATTTGATGTCCTGGACAATCACTTCGCCCGCCTTTGCGATTTCCAAATCGTGGGTGCGCCCTGCCGCGACAATTTGGAATTTCACGGTGTTTCCGTTGGCCACCCAAACGCGCACGCGGTTGTTGGCCGTCATTGTAATCGCGTCGCCGTTTGAATAATAATTTTCCACCGATTCATTTCGATCCACTTCATAGCGGAAAACGCACGGATTCCTGAACGTGGCGTTCAGCGTAAATGGATATGCGCGATTGTCATCCAAAATAGGAGTCTGCGAACGCTTTTGCGAAGATGAAGTCACAGGGATGGAAGTGGAATCGACATTTTCCACAAAACTTGAATCGCGAAGCATCATATAGACTTCCGCGCCGCGCGAAGTTTCGTTGGAAGAAATTTCCCAAACATCAACCACAACATCAAATGAATTGTCGCCGTCCACATCAAGCTCGCGCGTTTCGCTCAGCTCAAAATATTGCAGCCCTTGCGGAGTTTCCAAGCCCAGGCGCGAATTGATGTCGCTCGCCACAGTGAACACGACATTTCCGCCGCTCACAGGAACAAGGATTTGATCTCCCACATAAAGCCGCTCGTTCAAAGGCATATCGCCCAGTTCATAAGTCTTCTGCTGAACTTTGCTTGAGATTGCATAAGTGTTCTGCTTTTCGATTTGCTGCGGACGATAGACTTTGAAATAAAGCGTGAGCAAAACGATTGCAGCCACGCCGAAAAGTCCGCCTAAAATAATCGCAGGAATAACATAAGGCGAAGTCGGCTTTTCAATCAAGCCTTCGGGAACAGGCGCTTCTTGAAGAAGCACGTTTCTATAAAGATTGATGAGCCGCTGAGAATCCAATTCAAGGTAGTCGCCGTAATTCCGCAAGAAGCCTATTACATAGGCCTCTCCGTGAAAAACGCTCGTCATTTCGCTTTCCAAGGCCTCGATGTATTGCTGCAAAATCGAAGTTTCTTGAGCTGCGGTTTCTATTGAAATGCCTTTTGCTTCTCTGGCCTTCCTTAAAATCGTGCCGTAACTTTCCATAAAGCAATTCCTGATTTTTATTGGGAGAACATAAAATTGTCGTAAGCATTCGCGGCGGACGGAATGTCATACTTGAAACGCTGTTCCGTCAAACCTTGATTGATTTCGTAGCCCAAAAAATCAAAAACGTATGCAGTATTTGCGGGCGTCACTGCCTCAAGCCGGCGAATCATTTTCGTGTTCGGATTTATCGAAAGCCTAATGTAGCGGAACGCCTCGCTGGTAGTTTTACGCCAAAGCATAAGGCGAACAACTTCTTCATCCGAGCCTTCTTCAAGCGGAACTGGCGTTTGGCTGGTTTCGTAACTCACGGAATAATAACGGCGCATCAAGGAAAGCCCTTCGGAAGTTGCCATTGATTCGGAATTCGCGTCCTGCGTGAGAAGCATCGCGTTTTCGGGAAGATAAATGACAAGCTTTTTGCCGTCAAAAACTATCGTCTGTTCCGCAGGTTCGGAAAAGTCGATGCGCATCATATTCGGAGAAAGGTAAGTTATGCGACCGCGCATTTGCCTTTCGCCGATGACGATGTTGGCGGAGGATTCATAGTTTTTTATCGTGCCGTATTTTTCGGAAACTTGGGCAAAATATTCATTGGCGGTAACGATTCCTTGCGAAGATGCCGCGCAAATGAAAAAAGCGAAAGCCAAAACGAAAAACATTATCTTTTTAAACATCAATCTATTATACAATATTGAAAACAAAAGGTCAATAGCGAGCGCAATTCACAATCGCAGCCAAAATTATTGCCGCGCAGATTCGAAGGCAAGCGTGAACATCGATTTTACCCTTGAATATTTTTCTTTTTTCTGTTATACGTTTTATTGCACGGGGAGGCGGCGCAAAGCTGTCTGAGAGTAGGATGTTTTCCTTAACCCGATGACCTGATTTGGATAATGCCAACGTAGGGAATGCAACCATCTCTTTTTGCGCTTTTCAAATCAGAATTTATTTTAATGAATCAACAAACTACGGCGCATTCGCAACGAAATTTCCAGCGGAGCGTCGGTGTTCGCTATTGAGGGAGATTACTGAAATGAAAAGCATGTCAAAAGGATGCCGCATGGCATTG
>CAMWIU010000175.1 GCA_947174385.1 uncultured Treponema sp. | reverse complement strand
TTATTCTACCTTCGAAGTACAGAGTGGACAAAAATTGCCGTTTTCTTCAAAGCTTTGAATTATAGGAATATTGCAATTATGGCAATAAAAAATATTGGCGGACAAAGATTTTAAATTCGAAATTGTTGTGCTATCTTCAAAATTTACCATAAAAGACATTCTTCCATTGTTGTCTAGTTTTGCAAAGCAAAATTCACGCAGTCTTATCCGTTATCACTTAAGTTAAAATTGCCGCCTGATTTTTTAGCAAATTTTAACATATCTTATTATACGACATTTTCCGACAAAAATTCAACATCGCAGAAAAATCCCAAAACCACTCCGCACACATCTTCTTTCCTGCACGTGTCACACGTTCTAACACTGTAATGAAAGACTCTCTTTCATTACAGTGAAAGCCCCTCCAACACTTACATGAAAGACACCCTTTCATGGCAATGAAAGACCTTCTAACATGTACATGAAAGAACATCTGCCATTTTTCAAAGTCATATCTTTCAAAAATACAAATTTTCTAAAAAATTTGCGCAAAAAACTTAAAACATGCTTGACAGAATTGGAAAGCAAAGTTATATTCTTGGTAAGAAAAAAAAACAACTGGAAAGTCATTTTTCCATTTGTTTTTCGCTAAAAACAGAGAATGCGAGGGGCAACGCCGTTGGCGTTGGTCGCAGGTCAAGGCTTTTTGAAACGGAGTGAAAGTATGAGCAAGGAGTTAGGACGAAAAATCCAAGAACTGATGCAAAGATGCGGCTTTACACAAAAGCGACTGGCGGAACTTGTGAACGTGACGGAAGTCTCGATGAGCCGCTACATCAGCGGAGAGCGCGACCCGTCGGTGGAAACGCTTGCGAACATCGCCACCGCGCTTCACACCACCACTGATTTCCTTTTGGGGAAAAAGGAAGAGGAAGATTTCGACTTGGGGAACATCACGACGTTGCTCGCGCGACATGCGGGAACATTGGACAACAATCAGAAGCGTGAAATAATAAACGCTTTATTCGGAGGTTGATTTTATGGAAGAAGAAAAAGAAGAAAATTCAAAAGAGTTTTCTTTGGCCCATTGGAGACAGGTGGAAATCGCCAAGAAAGTCTGCGATATTTTCATAGAAATGCTTCTAGGCGGCGCGGAAAACATCTTGCAACGCACTATGGAAAACCTCGGCATAGTCCCCATTCCTTATTCGAAAATCTCAAAAAGAAAAAAGGACGTGCAGGAACTTCTGGGCGAATATGGATTCATTTTCCAGCCAGTGAACGGAATCCGAACGTTCTTCTTCAATGAAGACCAAAGCGAGCAGGAGCTTTGGAAAACTTCATGGCATGAAGTGGGGCATGTGGAGCTTGGACACAAGCAAGAGAGCCAGCTTGCAGAAGCGGAGGCGGACTTCTTTATGGAATGCGCCATTCTGCTCGAAGCGAACAAAGAAAAAATAAAGGAGGTGCTGCCTATGATACGCGAAACAAAATCGGCTTGAGCAAAACCAAACTTTCTTTAGAAAGCAAAAGGGTTCGTGCTCAAGCCGAGCAGATTTGCAACGCAAATCTTGCAGGATAAAGTCAATCGCTTGACTGTTATAAGGTGCAAACATTATAGGCGATTTTCTTTTCCTTGTCTACCTAAAAACGACCCTTAAAAATTTTTCTCATAATGAGGTAAAACTATGGAAAAGAAATTTGATAATTCTTTTGTAAATCTGCGCGAAGAGGCAAACGGGCGTGTGTCCGTCAAACTTCAGCCGAACGCGCTCAGCAAATCTGACTCCGAACAGTATTACGGAAAAGTTACGCGAGTAACATATTCAAACCAAAACATTCTTGACATGGTGGCGGAGGAACTTCCGGACATGACCATCGGAAAAATCACTGATGTGATGACTGCCTATACCACCGTGCTACGGAAGACACTCGCCAATGGATACGCGTGCAAATTTGGAACGCTGGGCACTTTCTACATCGCCTCGAAAGGCACTACGGAAAGCGCGAACGGCAAGACCGAACTTACCATAAAATTCACGCCGGAAAAAACCATGCGCGACAGCGTTGTACAGAAAATAGAAATTGCGGAATCCACTTATGTTGCGCCTAAAATGACGGTTGACAGCATGACGGACATCGCGAGGAACGCGGCGGACGGAGTGCTGAAATCGGGAACGTCGGTAAGCATACGCGGCAACAACTTGCGAATCGGCGGAGCGGAAAGCGGAATTTGGTGCGCACCCGTGAACGATGAAGGAAAACTCACCGGCGACGATTCGAACTGGAAAAAAGTGGCTCAGGATTTCTTCCTCAACACTTCCAAGAACCTCATCTTCACCCTTCCCGAAGACCTTGAAGCCGAAGCAAAATATTGCTTTGTCCTCAAGACACGCTGCATCGGATATTCCAAGCGCGAGCGAAAGTTCATCTTGCAAGCCACAACGCCCAGCTTCAAAGTAGTGGCGTAATTGGCATGGAGGAACGGGCAAAGTAACTGCGAGCTTTGGTAAAAGATTTTTACCCATACCAATGCCAGCATCCGAAAGGCTCATTCCCCACATTGCAAGTTCCGAGGCTTTCCGTGCCGCCGAGCGCGGCACGGATTTCATTGCGGCTCGTGAGCCGGTGAAAATATGGAGCGAAGCGGAATATTTTCACAAAA
>CAMWIU010000174.1 GCA_947174385.1 uncultured Treponema sp. | reverse complement strand
GCGCACAAAATTTGCGGGCCGCGCGGAATCGGGATTTTGTATCTGAAAAATCCGATCTAGCCGTTTTTGCGCGGCGGCTGACAGGAAGGCGGAATCCGAAGCGGAACAGAAAACATTTTCGGCGCGCTGGCTTTCGCAAAATGCATTGAACGCTACGCAGGAAATTCGCTCGAAGAAAAAATCGAGGCGCAAAAAATCCTCACCGCCGAATTCATAAGCAAATTGAGCGCAATCAAATCGTGCGCAATCATTCCCCCTGCCCGCGCGGAAAATCCCGGAAGCGAAGATTTTTCTTCGTGGATCGTGCAGGCGGCGTTCAAGGGAATTCCAGGAAACGTAATGCTCCGCGCGCTCGACGCGAAAGGATTTGCGATTTCTACGGGAAGCGCGTGCTCCTCAAAAAAGGCTTCGCGCCCTGTCCTCGAGGCGATGGGAATCGGAAAAGATTTGCGCGAAAGCGCGGTGCGATTCAGCTTCGGGCCTTCGACAACGGCGCGCGCGATGGACGCGCTTTTCGAGGAAGTGAAAAATATTTGCGCGCAATTTTCCACTTGATTTTTTTTTCGCGATATGATACAATCCGCTAAAATCCACTGAAAATTCAGGGAAGGATATCGAGGCAAAATCGTTTTCGGAATTTTGTGGATGCAAGTCAAATCAGGAGAGAAAAATGGGAATTCGAGGAGAACTCTACACGACGCAGACCACGCTTGCGAACCGCTCGTATTTTTTCAACGTGAAGGAAAACCGCACGGGCGACGTTTTCTTGCAGATTGTCGAAAGCAAGAACCGCGACGGCGCGGACTTCGACCGCCACCAAATCGCGATTTTCGAAGAGGACATGCAGAAATTTTTGGGCGGGCTTGACGATGCCTTGCGCTTCATCAAAAAGAACAGAAAGGAAATCGAAAGAATCCACGCGGAAAAGAAAGCCGCGAAGGAAGCGAAATACGGCGGCGGAGCGAGCGACGGCATGAAAAGAATCGTCCGAAAAAAGCGCGGCGAAGAGGACGAGGATTTCCGCCCGCAAGACCCGAACGCTCCGAAAAAGACAGGCCGCGTTCACGTTGTTTCAAAAATTCAAAAATAAAAATAGTTTCTTAAAATCTCATTTGCATGCGTCGATCGCCGCGCGCACCGCGTTGAAATAAACGGCGATGCTTCCCGTGTGGTTGCTCGCGAACGCCATCACAATCTTTTTTGAAGGAATTATGAAAATGAATTGTCCTGCCCAGCCCCATGCGAAAAACGTGTCCGCCCCGTTGAATTCGCGCACCCAAAATTGCCAGCCGTAGTTCGCCGTGCCCGCGTTCCGCTTTACGTGCGCGATTCCGGCCTCGCGCGTCCAATATTCTGGAACGACTTGCTCGCCCTGCCATTTTCCGCCGTTCAAGTAAAGCTGCCCGAATCGAAGCATGTCCTCGATAGTTAGCGTGTAGCCGTTTCCGCCGTCGCCGATTCCCTGCGCGTCGCTTGAAAGGCTCGCGCTTCTCATTCCGACTTTGTCGAAGAGATTTTTTTTCGCGTAGTCGAAAAGCCTTTCGCCCGTGGCTTTCTGCAAAATGTACGAAAGCAAATGCGTGTTCTGCGTGGCGTATGAAAAAACTTGCCCGGGATAATGCGGCGCGGGTCGGTTCAAAATCCATTCCACCCAATTCGCGCTGCTTCGCCATTCAGTCCAGTTCGGAGCGTCGCTCACGGCGATTCCCGAAGTGTTCGTAAGCAAATGGCGAATCGTTATGTTTTTGAGCGTCTCTTTTTGCGCTGCGGTCGCGTCGGGAAAAAAATCCTGCGCGGGCTGGTCAAGCCCTTTGATTTTCCCCTGCGCGATCGCGATTGCGACGAGCGTTCCCGTGATGCTTTTCGAGCACGAGTGAATAGCGAAGTTCGTTTCGGAATTGTACGGCGGACGATAAAAATCTTCGATAATCACGCCGTCTTTCGCGAACGCCCATGCGTGGATGTCTTCGGTTTTGTCGAGAATTTCGTGAAGCCTCTCGCCGATTTCCGGGGAAAGTCCGTGAAGCGTCGCCGCCTCGCGCTTCCAAGTGAAATTCTCGCCGAATGCAAGGCTTGCGAAAATTTGCGTCGCTGTGAAAAAAACAATTAAAATCAGCAACTTAATTTGTGTTGCTGATTTTAATGACGAGTTTTTTGCTTCGCCAAAAACTCGCTTGTTGAACTGCGATTTTTCGCTTCGCTGCAAAATCGCGTTTTCAGCAATTCGAAAGTTGAAACTTTCTTCATTGCTGAAAATTAAGGAAAATAAAATTTTTTTCATTTTTTCTCCAAATCTAATTTTTCATTGAAAAATGTTTCCGCGATAATTTTGCATCAATTTCGCCGAAAAGTCAATAAATCAATATGCGGGAAATCACGCGCAATTTCTGCGGCTTGTGAATTTCGCAAAAAAATCGAGTTTTTTGTTTCAAGCACTTGACTAAATTTTCAAATTATTATAGAATGTCAAAACTACAAGCCTTTTCGATGGGCTCTGCATATCCAACGCGAGAGTGGTGAAATGGCAGACACGCTAGACTTAGGATCTAGTGCCCTAGGCGTGAGGGTTCAAGTCCCTCCTCTCGCAATTTCGGCTTGTAAATTTTTCTGCGGAAATAGCTCAGTGGTAGAGCGCCACCTTGCCAAG
>CAMWIU010000173.1 GCA_947174385.1 uncultured Treponema sp. | reverse complement strand
ACATTTCTCCGACCGAAAAAAAAGCCTTGGCGAATTTTTTGGGCGAACGCAATTTCAAGACGAATGAAATTGCTGGCGAAGAAAAAACGATTCTCGCGGCTGTGGGACGGCTCAATCTCGACGTGCGCGAAGTGGAAATTTTGCCGGGCGTTGAGCGAGTGATTCCGATTTCCAAGCCGTACAAATTGGCGAGCCGCGAATTCAAGCCGCAAGATACGGTGGTGGAAATTCCGTCGCCGTTCAAGCAAATGATTCGCGTGGGCGGAAAACGCATCATTTCGATTGCCGGCCCTTGCGCCGTGGAAAACCGCGAGCAAATGATGAGCATCGCAAAGCGCGTTTCCGAAAGCGGCGCGGTAATGCTTCGTGGCGGCGCGTACAAGCCTCGCACTTCTCCGTATTCATTTCAAGGTTTGGGAGAAGAAGGCTGCAAGATTTTGAAAGAAGCCGGCGACAAATTCGGAATGCCAGTTGTAACCGAAGTGGTCGCCGCCGAATATTTGCCGACAATGGAAAAGTGCGGCATCGATTGCTATCAAGTGGGCGCGCGCAACATGCAGAATTTCGAGCTTTTGAAACGCCTTGGAAAATTAAAAAAGCCTGTGATTTTGAAACGCGGAATTTCTGCCACAATCGAAGAATGGCTTATGAGCGCGGAATATCTTCTTTCCAGCGGCACGGAAAAAGTGATTTTGTGCGAACGCGGAATCCGCACTTACGAACGCGCCACGCGCAACACTCTCGATTTGAGCGCAGTTCCGATTTTGCGCCAACTCACTCATTTGCCGATAATTGTCGATCCTTCGCACGCGCTTGGAATTCGCGACAAAGTTCTTCCGATGGCATTCGCGGCAATCGCTGCGGGCGCGGATGGAATCATCGTGGAAGTGCATTGCAATCCTGAAAAGGCTTTGAGCGACGGGCCGCAATCGCTTTATCCCGAACAGTTTGACACACTCATGCGGGACATTGACGCGCTTTCTCCGATTTTGGGAAGGGAATTGGCGCACTTGCGTCCGAACTTGAAGCCCGTGAAAATTTCAAGCGGAAAAAAATCTGCGGAAAATCAAAAGCAAAAAATCGTGTGCGCGTTCTGCGGAAAGCGCGGCGCGTATGCCGAGCAAGCCATCACGCGGCATTTTGAAAATGAAGCGAGCGCGTTGGCGGTGGATTCGTTCAGGGAAATTTTCCAAAACGTTTTGGACGGACGCGCGGACTACGGAATGGTTCCGATTGAAAATTCGCTCGCTGGCTCGGTTTACGAAAATTACGACAATCTCGCGAACTTCGACGACATCAGCATTGTGGCGAGCGTGACGCTTCGGATTAAGCACGCGCTTTTGGGCGCAAAGGGCGCGCGTCTCGAAGACATCAAATCGATTTATTCTCATCCGCAAGGCTTCGCGCAGTGTTCGAAATTTTTGGGCGAGCATCCGGATTGGAGCAAAATCGATTCGGTTTCCACTGCGACGGCGGCTCTTCTCGCTTCGAAAAATCCGAACAAAGACAGCGCGGCCATCGCCAGCGCAGTCAACGCAAAATATTACAAGCTTGACATTTTGCGCGAATCAATTGAAGATGATCCGAAAAATTACACGCGATTTTTCGTCATTGCCGCAAATCATTTTATCGCGAAAAAAAAGGACGACAAATCCGCTTCGCTTGCGTTCCGTGCGCAAAAAGTCGCTGGCATAAAACCCAACGCCGTTTCGTTTATGTTCTCCACGAAAAATGAGCCTGGCTCGCTTTGCAAGTGTCTCGGCGTTTTCGATAAATTCAAGTTGAACTTGTCGCGCTTGGAATCGCGCCCGATTCACGGCGAAACTTGGAAATATCGTTTTTACGCCGACGCAGAACTTTCGCAGGACGAACGCACTGTCGATTATGTGAGCCAAGTTTTGGATTCGCTGATGAAAGTGGCGCAGGACGTTCGATTGCTCGGAGTGTACGCGGCGGAAACTAGATAAAATTTTTGCAATGAAATATGGGAAATGCGCCACGAAAATGGCAGACATTTCTTGACTTTTTATTAGGAGAAATAAAAAAAGGAATGTCGCATAAATGTTGCGCCATTTCTTTTTTGACAAGTTTCCTGCGGAAACTGTTGATTATTTAGGAGGATGAAATATGAATAAATTTGTGCTTTCTGTTTTGGTGGAAAATCATGCCGGAGTTTTGAGCCGCGTTTCGGGATTGTTCAGCCGGCGCGGTTACAACATCGACAGCCTTACTGTCTGCGAAACCAGCAACAAAGGCATTTCGCGGATGACGATTGTCGTGCGCGGCGACGAACATATTTTGGAGCAGATTCAAAAGCAGCTTTCAAAATTGATCGAAGTGATTTCCATCGAAAGTTGCGATTCGAAAAATACTTGCCAGCGCGAAACCGCTTTGATAAAAGTCAAAGCCTCGGGCGAAAAGCGCGCGATCATTATCGAAACGTGCGACATTTACCGCGCCCACATTGTTGATGTCGGGCTGGAATCCGTCATCGTGGAAGCCACGGGCAGCGAAGAAAAAATCGACAGCCTCATCCGCCTGCTCGAGCCATACGGAATTTTGGAATATGCCAAGACTGGCCTTACAGCGATGGGACGCGGCGAGACTGTGATGAAATAAATTTTTGGGGAAAGGAAAGTCCGCTGGAAACTTTGTGTCATGACTCGCC
>CAMWIU010000172.1 GCA_947174385.1 uncultured Treponema sp. | reverse complement strand
CGTCTACACGAAGCGCGCGATAAATTCCACGCATTTTCTTTCGGCGTTTTTGGGTTCGTATGAGCCAATCGGAACGGACACTTTTTTGATGCGCCAATTCGGATGCGATCCCATAAGTTCGCATTTGACGAAAAGTTTTTCCAACATCGCGGGTGTTCCGTTGCATTACAATTCTGGCGCGGGAATTTCGTACATTTCGCGCCTGGAAAAAAAGCCCGTTTCGTTGGGCGGATATCTTTATTATTTCAAGAACAATGCCGTCGCGCAATTTGATTCCGACAACGCTCCAAGCGCGCACACGATCAATTTGGATTTTAGGTTGGCGACATCATTTCCTTCGGTCACGGCGGATTTTGAATTTGGTTTCGGATTTCCTTTGCAAGGTCTTGAAGTGGGAAACGACGACTATTCAATTTCGATTCGCATAAAAGACATAATTTTCAATTGCGGCATGAATATGCTTTTGGGCAACAAATACGGCAACGGTTTGCTTTTGCAATTCGGCGTGAACAATTTGGTTTTGGGAAAAAAGACGAGCGTTTTGAATTCGGGACTTACTTTCCTGATTGAATCGCGGCTCCGATTCAGAACTTTCAAATTGAATTTCACGGCATATTCGCTTGAAGACAAAAACGTGAAAAAGACGTTGTATTTGGTTGATCCGATTGGCGCGGGAATAACGGTTGAATTTGATTCTATCGCTACGAAAGTCGCGAACATTTCGATGGGTTTCCATCTTGTAACTTCGATTGAAAAGGAATTGAAGGATTTCAGTTTGGAATTTGACGAGAAGGATTTGAATTTCTACATTTCGCCGTTTGTGGAAATTCCGCTTAGTTCTTCCACGAGCCTTGACATTATGGGGCAGGTTGGAATCCTGAAGCCGTTTGAAGGAACTGGGTTTGATTTCAACGTGAAAGCGATGGCTGGTTTCAAAAAACAATTTTAGCATAAATGCGCAAGCGAACGCTTGCGCATTTTTTTCGAAATTAAAAATGCGACTGCATTTTCATTTCGACATTGTATTTCATTTCGTCGATGTTTGCGACAATCATATAATTTTCGAAAATTTGCAGCTTTTTCTTTGAGACCAATTTGTTCAATTCGTCTTGAACTGTTTCTGCGGAAAGCCCAGACCATTGCACGATGTCCTGCGCCTTGATGTTGAACGAGCGTGATTTGTCCACGTTGCGCGTCGAAAGACTCATTTCGTCATACATGCAAAAAACATCGTAAATCCGCACGATTGGCTCTTTTATCGTGAGGATTCTGTAGCGGCGTTTTTGGTCGTATATTCGCTTGCAGAAAAGTTTGAGAAGAATAATCGCGATTTGCGGATTTCCAGTCACGAGGACTTCGAAATTTTCTTTGTCGAATTTGAGGCATTGAACAGGACCTCGCGCGATGCACGTGGCGGAACGAGGCGATTTTTCCAAGATTGCCATTTCGCCGAAAAATTCGCCAGGCTTGAGAATGTCCAAGTTTTTCGAAGTGCCGCTCACGCATTTTACAAGCTGAACTTCGCCGCTTTGAATGAGATAAAAACTGTCACCCGGCTCGTGCTCGCAAATTATCACTTGTTCGTTTTCATATTTTTTTTGGAAACGCTCGAACGCGGGAAGCATAAAATGGCCGAGCGCATTGTTCACGCTGGAAACCGACGGCGAAGGAATCGAATGAATTTTTTCGGAATTTTTTTCCGCGAATTTTTTCGAATGTTCGTAAAGTTTCATCACTTGTTCTTTGTCGTCGGCTTCGGGAAACTGCGCAAGATATTTTACACAAACGTCCATGCACGAACGATATTTTTTTTCGCTGAAAAAACATTTTGCCACGGTGAGCATTCCTTCATCGTGGCTTGGCTCGTTATAATTTTTCAGCAAGGCCTTGGACTTTTTGTGATATTCGCGAAGCTGCCCCGAAAAAACGCGCAACATTTTGTAGACGACTTTTTTATTGTTGCTGAAAATCTGTTCGAATTCCTGAACCGTCATTGAAATTACAATCGCGTCCTGAAGGACGGTGGCCGTCTCTTCGCGCGGAAAATGGCCGAGCGCAGACTTCGCGCCAAAAAATTCGCCGGTGGCAAGTTGAACCGTATTCGTTCCGCCAGTTTCAATATCAATGGAAGAAAGAATCACCACGCCTTTTTGGAGAATGAAAATTCGCTCGTCAATGTCGTTTTCAAAATAAATTATCGAGCCTTTGTTGTATTGAACTGTCTTGAGCATACGAACTCCAATTCAAAAAATTTCATTTTTCAAAACAACTTGAATACCTTGAAAATATAGCATAAAAATCAAATTTATGCTATACTGCGATTGGGATTTTTTGAGAAATTATGGTTGACTTGCACACACATTCCACGGCTTCCGACGGCGAACTTCGCCCGGCAGAATTGGTGGCGGCCGCGAAGGAAAGCGGCGTTTCGATTCTCGCGCTCACCGACCACGACACTTTTTCAGGATTAGACGAGGCTGCGGACGCGGCGAAAAACGCCGAAATCATTTTTGTGCCGGGAATCGAGCTGAACGTTGCCTGGCAGAGCGGCGAATTTCACCTTTTGGGATTGGGCTTGAAATCGATTTGCGAAGAACTCAAAGAAATCACGCGGCAGCTTCAAGGCGGACGGAAATCACGAAACCAAAAAATACTTCAGAAAATGGCGGAATCAGGACCCGATGT
>CAMWIU010000171.1 GCA_947174385.1 uncultured Treponema sp. | reverse complement strand
GAGCGGCGAAAAAATTTATTCGACAGGCACTTTCGCACTTATTGGAAAATACGAAAAAAAAAATGGGGTGGTATAACAATGCAGGGGCCATATTAGAACCATATTTTCAATCACGGAAGCACGCTATCGCAAGTCGTCTCTTCGTTGCAAAAATATGATTTGCCAATTATCATCGTGGACGACGGAAACGATTCCCAAAACAAAATTCTCATAAATGAAGTCGCCGCCCGCTTCCCCAAAATCACGCTCATTGTGAACAAGCGCAATCGCGGAAAAGGCTTTTCGGTTTGCCGAGGAATCAAGGAAGCGCACAAATTGGGAATCACGCATTTGTTTCAAATCGACGCGGACGGTCAGCATGACGCGCAGGTTTGCGGCGATTTTTTGCAGGAATCGCGATCAAATCCCGAAGCCCTGATTTGTGGTTTCCCAAAATTCGATGAATCTGTTCCGAAGGCGCGGCTCAAGGCGAAAGAAATCAGCAACAATTATTCGCGCTTCGTCACGCTGGACAAAACTGGCGAGATGAAAGATTCGATGTGCGGATTCAGAATCTATCCTGTGAATCCGTTCTATGAAATTTGTCGCCGCACTTGGATTGACACGCACATGGGATTTGATTCAGAAATTTTGGTGCGGCTGATTTGGCGCGGCGTTCCTGTAATTTACAAAGGCGTTCACGTTACATATCCTGTCGATGGAAAATCGAATTTCCGCGTGATTCGTGACAACATCCACATTTCGCTTATGTTTGCGCGGCTCACGGTGGGAATGTGGATTCGCTATCCGATTTTGCGCGGGCGAAAAAAACGCGAGGCTCTTCAAAAATGAAAAGCAACGACACCCAATGGTTCGCAAAAAAAGAAGCCGTGCATTCGATGTTTCCATATTTGTTGACTTCTTGGTGCTTGCGGCATTTCCCTAGATTTTTTACGAATTTCATTGTGTGGTGCGCATCGCTTTTTTATTTTATTTTTGACAAGCGAGCAAGAAGCGCGGCGATTCAATACCAAAAAATTTTGAAGGAATTCAATCCGAGCCTGAAAATAAAACCGCTCAGGCAATTGGTTTCGTTCGCATTGAGCCTAGTTGAAAAAATTGATTGCTGGACGAATTCCAAAAATCCGATTCCGTTTGAAAATATTTGCCTGCACGACGATGATGTTCAAGAATTGATTTCACAGCTCAACGAAAAACGCGGCGCATTCATTTTCATTTCGCATTTGGGAAATTTTGAAATTTTGCGCTCGCTCGCCACTGCTCACAAAATGGGCGTGCAAAACGAAGTCGCGCTGACTGTAATTTCCGACAATGAAATTTCTTCCAACTTTTCAAAAGTGCTTCAAAAGATTTCGCCGCAATTTTTTGAAAACACAGTTGACATCAATGAAATCACGCCAGCCACGATGGAAAAATTTATGGACACAATTTCGCGCGGCGGGCTTGTCGTTTGCGCTGGCGACAGAATTTCGAAAAACGCTTCGCAAAGAATTTTGGCGCAAAATTTTTTGCGAACGCCCGCGCCTTTTTCTTACGGAGCATTTTTTCTCGCGTTACTTTTGGACGCGCCAATTTATTTTATATTTGGATTCAAAAAAACGAATTTGTTTTTTTCGCGAAAGTTCGAAATGTATGTGAGAAAGGCGCGAACGGAAATTTCTTCTTCGCGCAAAAAACGCGAAGAAAGCATAAAAAATCTTTGCGCCGAATACGCGCGAACGCTCGAAGAATTTTGCAAAATCTATCCGTACCAATGGTACAATTTTTTTGATTTTTGGGCGTTCCCTGCGGAAGATTCTGACGAGAAAAATTCGGGAGAAAAAAGTGGAAAATGAACTTGAAGTCGTGAAAAACGGAATCAGTTTTGAAACGAAAATCCGCGCGGAATTTTATGACGTTGACAGCATGAATATCGTCTATCACGGAAACTATGTGAAATTTTTGGAAGTGGCGCGTTGCAATTTGCTTGAAAAAATCGGCTACGGCTACAATGATATGATCGCGACAAAATTTATGTTTCCAGTTACGACGCTCAATTTAAAATACATTCGCTCGTTGCAATTCGAAGAAGAAGCGATTGTAAAAGCGACGCTTGTCGAATGGGAAAATCGAATCCGCATAAAATACGAAATCCGCAGCCTCAAAACTGGACAAATTGTGACAAAAGCGGAAACGACGCAGATGGCTGTGAAGATGCCAGAAAACGAAACGCTTTTTGTCTGCCCGAAAATTTTCACGGAAAAAGTCGAGCGTTTAAAATCAGCAATTAATTAAGCATTGCTGATTTTCAAAGCGGCGCACGAATTTTTAATTAAAATAAAAAGATGGATTTTTTATGAAAAAAATTTTTTTGATTTTATTAGAGGCGTTTTTTGCAAATGCAATTTTCGCACAAACGAATTTGCGGCAAGTGAGCGACGCGCTTTCCAAAAACAAAATTACTCGCGGCGAATTTTCTTTGGAACGATTTTCCACGAAAGCAAATCGCGCGATGAAATCCAGCGGTAATTTTACGATCGCGCCCGAGAATGGAATAATTTGGTTCACCAAAAATCCGATAAAAACTACGCAAGTCGTCACAAACGATTTTATGCTCACGGAAAATTCTCGCGGCAAGCGCACGAAAATTCAAAGCGGCGAAAATAAAATTTATTCGCAAATGGCCGCTTTGACGAGCGCGCTTTTTTCCGGCAACTTGAACGCAATCGAACAAAACGCGCAGCTTGATTTTTCTTGCCAAGGAGAAAATTGGCGCGTGGAAATTTTTCCGCGTGACGCTTCCATAAAAGC
>CAMWIU010000170.1 GCA_947174385.1 uncultured Treponema sp. | reverse complement strand
TTTCAAAAACATACTTGACATACCCCCCCCCATTATACGATATAATAGCACATCTTTTTTATTTTATAGGAGGCAAATCATGAAAAAGATTTGCAAAGGTATGGCGGTTTTCGCCATTATGGTTGGGCTTGTTTGCATGGCTTCGTGCGTAAGCGTAGGAGATTTGGTTGGCTCAATGTTCGGCGGCGGAAGTGGCAGCCAAATCGCATTTCTTGAAGGACAAAGCGGCGCGCCGTATGCGTTCTTCCGCCTTTATTCTAATGGCAAGTTGGAAGGAGCCACTCCTGATAATAGCGGCGTGCCAATCAAAGGAAAATGGGAAAGCAGCAAAAGCACGGAAGCCGTGAAAAATGGCGACACGATAACGGTAACAATTGAAGAAAAGACGGGAAAAGGAACGGTGCGTCAAATAAGCAGCAAATGGGTTCCGCGCAATCCCAACGATAATGGTGACAAACCTGACGGAGATTATACGCTCATAACATATTCAGTAAATTTGGGCGCATTGGGCACTTACACCTTTAGCAGGAAAGATTACGGAAAATAATCTTATTCCAAATTCGCATTTTGTGAAATGCTATTTTTGAAAAAGGC
Organism: uncultured Treponema sp.; assembly: GCA_947174385.1. GTDB lineage: Bacteria > Spirochaetota > Spirochaetia > Treponematales > Treponemataceae > Treponema_D. The sequence goes on along the minus strand of CAMWIU010000170.1, from coordinate 2,207 downwards.
GGCACATTTTTCGTGCCTCCTTTTTTCTAATCTCCCTTCTATCTCTCGGCAAGGTTTTTTAAAAACCGTGCGTAAATTACTCTGTTGACATTTTGAATTTTTTTATTTATGATTATAAGATAATATACGTTAAAGGATTGTTGGATTTATGTCGGATAATGAAAGTTTGGTTCCTGGCTTTGATGACGCGAGGGATGCTGGTATAAAAATTTCTCTGAACAAAATTGATGCTGTGCCGAATTGTCTTTCCGTCATTTTGGATGGCTACATTGACACCTACAATTCGAGTTTTTTCCAAAAGCAAATCGCAAAAATTGTCGATGCGGGATTTGTGAATTTGGCATTCAATTGCTATTCGCTAAACTATATTTCTTCAACGGGAATCGGCGCGTTCATTTCGTTTTTAAAATTGGTCAAGCCGAAAGGTGGCGACCTCGTGCTTTTGGAAATCCAGCCGAAAGTTTTTGAAGTTTTTCAGCTTTTGGGATTTTTGCAATTTTTCAATATCAGGAATTCTACGGACGAAGCCATCGAATATTTTAAGACGGGCGCGGTGCAGGCGACGAACAGCGTTTTTCCGAAAGTTTTCGCTTGTCCGATTTGTCAAAAAAAGCTCAAGGCGGTGCGCTCGGGAAGATTCCGATGTTCGGAATGCAAGTCGATTTTGGCGGTGGACGGGCAAGGTCAAGTTTTCCGAGGCTAGTTGAATTTTCATTACAAAAAAAGGGCGGCATTCCCGCCGCCCTTGCGCGTTGCTTCGGGTTACTTTCCGACGCGGAATGTCACGCCAGTGTACACTTTGAGCCGCTGAACGCTGAAAACGTCGCACCAGTCGTCAAGCTCCCAAACATCTTTCCATGAATCGCTTGAATCGTCAAGCGTTCCGTAGCCAAACCGCCCGCGTCCCAGGGAATAATCCGCGCCGAAGTTCAAAGCCATGTTGAACTTTTCGCGTTGCACAATCCAAAATCGATATGCGCCGTTGATGTGCACGCCGTACTCGAATGAAAGTGCCGAATCATACAGACCGGAATGTCCGCATTCATCCCATACGTTCATAATATTCAAGAATGCGCCCGGCGACACGAACAGCGAGTGCCTCCCGAACGTGAACTCGAACGCAGGTCCTGCTTGAAACGCCGCGTTCCAGCCGCCGTCAAGCCGATGCCGTCCGTCATGGTGAACCAAACGCACTCGATCCCATCCAAGTCCTAAATTCAGCCCGACATTGAACGTCTTCATTTCGCTGAAAAAGAATGTCGCGGATATTTGCGTTCCGACAGGAAACAGTTCGTGCAACCGATCCTTGCCAGTCTCGCCGCCAAAGTCAATTCGCCTGCTGCTGATTGGCGAAACGTAAAAATCCCCGCTCAGCTCCACCGCCGCGAACGACGGAATGGCAACCATTGCCGCCACGACTACCATTGCAAAACACTTCTTCATAAGTCCTCCTGTGAAATTGAAGTTTCGCAAATGATAGCACGAACGCTCTTCACGCAGAACCGATTTTGCCCCGACCTGCACGGGTGGCCGACCAAAGTGCACATTTTGGCGGAAATCGCGAGATCTTTGCAAAAAACAAAAATTTTTTTGCTCCCCTAACGCAAAAGCGAGGAAAATACAAAAATTTGTTGCTTGCCCCAACGCAAAAGCGGGCAAAATACAAAAATTTGTTTGCTCCCCCAAGGCAAAAGTGAGCAAAATACAAAAATTTGTTGCTTCCCCCAGCGCAAAAGCGGGCAACAAACAAAAATTTTTTCCTCGCCCAGCGCAAAAGCGAGGAAAAAACAAAAATTTGTTCGTTCCCCAACGCAAAAGCGAGCCTTTCGGCACGCCGAATTGCTGGGCAAAAAGCGAGCCTTTCGGCACGTCGAATTCGCTTACTGGACGAAAAGCAAGCCTTTCGACAAGCCGAATTCGTCCGCTGACTAAAAAGTAGGCATTTCGGCAAGGCGAATTCACCCGCTGGGCAAAAAGCGAGCTTTTCGGCAAGCCGAATTTGTCCGCTGGACGAAAAGCAAGCCTTTCGGCAGGTCGAATTCGTCCGCTGGGCAAAAAACAAGCCGTTCGGCAGGTCGAATTCGCTCGCAAACGCGAAAGCGAGCAAAAAACAAAAAAACGCCCGAATCAAAGCCCAAAAATAATAAGAATGTCACTTCGGAATTCCGAGCAAATCAAGAACCGAAACATTCAGAACTTTCGCGATG
>CAMWIU010000169.1 GCA_947174385.1 uncultured Treponema sp. | reverse complement strand
ACGTGACGGCCATTGCTATTGGGCGAAGAGGAGAAATGATTGTCGAAGGAATCGGAATGGACAAAAACTCCACCGGGATTTTCTTCGACGAGGCGAGGACTACAAGAATCATCTACGCGAGCGCGGCGGTCATGGGCATTACGATTGACAGCAGGAATCCCATTGTCGAAGGAACGATAAAGCTCACGCACTACAAAATCCGCTTTGAGGGAATCCTGCCGCCAAGAAGCGCGGAATGCCCCATGATTTTTATCAGAAGGCCGTCCAATAAAATTTTCACTTTGGAGGACTACATCGAGCAAGGAAGGATTACGAAAGAAAAATACGACCTTCTTGTGAAGCACATTGCAATGCGCAGCAACATTGTCCTGGGCGGCGCAACCGGCTCGGGAAAGACGACGATGCTCAACGCGATTATCGCAAAAATGGCGGAGTACACGCCCGACGACCGCTTCTACATCGTGGAGGACGCGGGAGAGATTCAGTGCAAGGCGAAAGACACGGTTTCGATTTGGGCGGAGGGCGAGGACACCGTGAAAGCCGTGCGAATCGCGCTCCGTTGCCATGTGAACAGGATTATTTTCGGCGAATTACGCTACGGTTCGACGACGAACGAGCTGCTCAAGGCGTGGAACACCGGGCACAGGGGCGGAATAACCACCGTCCACTCGGACAGCGCGTTGCTCACGATTGAAAAGCTGCGGACATATTTGCGCGAAGTGATTTTGGGAGAGCTTCCTGATGTGGCGCAGAGCGTTCAGCTTGTCGTCCACATGATTCCGACAAAATCAGGCCCAATCGTCAACGAAATTGTCGAAACGCATCAGGCGACAAATTCAAACTTTATGGAAGAGCTTGAAAAAAATCATCTGATTTGATTCATGCGGAGGGATTGTTGACTTCCATAATTTTTGATCGTAGAGGAGGTGATAGGAAAGAACGAAAAACGTTTCATTCTGAAGGATTAGTTTCAAGCGGCAAAAAGACGCTTTTGTAAAAAATGAAGGATTAGGGAAAAAAGAATTTTAGGAACGTTTAAAGTTTGCGTCGGAATACTGTCGCAAACTTTAACTCGAGTTTCTTTCAGAAACTCGTCTATTGCATTGCGATTTTTCGCTTCGCTACAAAATCGCTTTTTTAACAGTTTGAAAGTTGAAACTTTCTTCACTGTTAAAAAACAAGGAACAAATTTATTTTCAAGGAGATTTAGTTTTATGGAAAAATCGACTGTTCTTTCCGAAAGGAAAGAAATCAAAATGGAATGGAAAAAAGTGCTGCTGTTCGCGCTTTTGATAGCGTGTATCATCACGCCGGTTTTTGCGGACGGAGTTACGGAAGTCGAAAGCGCCGTGCAAAAAGTGACCGACTTCCTTTCTTCCGGCGTAATCACCGCAATCTGCTTGATTGCCTTGGTTGTCGAAGGCATCGGCGTTGTGGTCATGGGAAAGCAAGGCGCGGACATCCAGGCGATAATCTCGAAATTCGCGCCGTGGGTGGTCGGAACGGTCGTCTTGCTTTCGGCGAACGGAATATGCACGTACTTCCTCTCCGACTTGTCATTTGACTGACAAAAACGCTAAAAACAAACAAGGCGGCCTGAAATATCAGGCTGCCTTGTTGGGGAAACAGCATGGAAAAAGACAGCGTTTACGACTACTCAACGCCGATTCACAAGAGCCTAATTCAAGACGACGTGCAGTTTGGAATCGGGCTTGCGCCTTTGTGCCTTATTGTCATTCTTACAATAATTTTAATGCGCATGGTGAGCATTTGGTGCATTTTGGTTGGAATGGCGCTTTTCATAATCGCCAAAATCGCGACGCGCAAAGACCCGCATTTTCTTGAGTCGCTTTTCGAGCGCATTCTGACGAGCGACGTTTACAGGAGTTGATTTTATGAAAATACCTTTTCTTGACATGATGCAGTTCAGAGAGCCGCTCAATCAGCTGAAATATGTTTCGCCTTACGCCTTTATTCTAGAGCCGAACATCTGCCTTCTGAAAGACGGCGCATTGATGACGACATATCAAATCGAATATCCCGACCTCGAATCGTCTTCCGCGAACGACATTGCCGCCGTCGCCGCGCTTTTCAACAATTCTATCATGTCGCTCGGGCGAAACGAGGGCTGGGCGATTTTCTTTGACGTGCGCCGCGTAAAGACGAAGGAATATCCTGCGGGCGACTTCTCGAACCTTGCGGGCTGGCTCATCGACCAAAGGCGGGCGGAAAATTTCAGGAAGTTCGGCGAGCATTACACGTCAAAATATTACATCAGTTTCGTTTGGCAACTTCCCGCCGACGTGGAAGAAAAGGGAAGCACGTTGTTTTTCAAAAGCGAAAGCCGGAAAAAAGGCAAGACAAGAAAAGACTGGGCGCACGAGCGCGACCTGAAAGCCGTCTGGGACAACTGCGAAAAATTCTTGGACGACTGCGACAAAGTTATGGGCGCGATGATGAACAAACTTTGGATATATCATTTGGACAAGTCCGAGCTTTTTTCCTACATAAAGTCCTGCATAAACATCGACGAGGAAAAGCTTTTTTATCCCGACGACGTTTTCTTTTTCTTGGACAACTACATTTGCGAAAAGGACGTTCAGACTTCAATGCCGCTCAAAGTGGGGGATTATTATGTTCCCGTAATGACGGTGAACGATTTTCCGAGCATGAGTTATCCAGCGATTTTCGACAAACTGAACCGCACGATGCAAGAATACCGGTGGACTACAAGATTCATTCCTTTGTCGCGGGAACTTTCGCTGAAAGAGGCCGACAAATATCAGAACAAGTATCTTGCAAAAAGAAAATCCGCGATGACGGCTTTGACCGAAAATTTTCTCGGCACGTCAATCGGAAAAGAGAATCAGGGCGCGTTGGCGATGGCGAGCGAGGCAAGCCAAATAAACGAGGACTTGACGATGGAAAACTACGTTCTCGGATACTACACGAGTTCGCTGATGTGCTGGGACACAAGCCTTGAGCAGGCA
>CAMWIU010000168.1 GCA_947174385.1 uncultured Treponema sp. | reverse complement strand
GGCGGATTCGTCCTGCCGAGCATACGGACGGCGGCGCGGGAATTCGTCGGCGACGTGGCGCGTTTCTTCGTGGCGTTCGGTTTTGTCGCGCTTAAAGTCGTGGTGTTCGGCGTGCCCTGCGTGCTGTTCCTCATGCTGCTGTTCTGGCTTTCGCTGGGCAAAGTAGGACTGCTTCGTCGGCTGTTCGCGCGGATACGGGCGGAAAAGTAGCGGCGGCACTTGCAAAAACCGCTTCTTTTCTATATGATTGCGAAAATTCCTACGATAAAAACAGGAGATTTCTATGAAACGATTTGCGACGACGCTTGCCCTTGTGGCGGCTTCATGCGGATTCTTGGTCTCATGCGCTTCCAAAACGGCAACGGCGGATGCGAGCGGCGACTGGGAACTGGTCGCTTTTGAAAAAGACGGAACGGAAGTTGCCATCGTCACGGCGACGCTTTCCGTCACGGACAAAGGCGCGGGCGAATACGGCATTGCGGGATTTTCCGGCGTGAACAATTACCGGGGAAGCCTGAACGCAAACGGAAATAAAATCACGTTTGCGCCCAACCTCGCTTCCACGCGCATGGCAGGACCGCAGGATGCAATGGAATTTGAGACGCTGTACCTTGAACTGCTCGGCAATGCGGACACCTGGAGCGTGACGGATTCCGAACTTGCGCTTTCCGGCGGAACGACAACCGCCCGATTCGTGAAGAAAACTCTGGACGGCACGTCATGGCAGCTTTCTGCGGCGAATACGGGCAACGCAGTCGTCTCACAGCCGGACACTATCACGCTGGCATTTACGGACGGCACTGCGGCAGGATTTACGGGCATCAATATCTTGAACCTCGGCTACATGGCGGACGAAAAGACACACACGCTTTCATTTGCCGACGGTCCGCTCACGCGCCGCGCGGGGTCGGAAGAAGAAATGGCGGCAGAACAATTGTTCATCGACAATCTTTTTAAGACAGCTTCGTACTCGCTCAACGGCAACGGACTGACGCTGTATGACGCAGACGGCACGACACTGCTGCAATTCGTACAGGCGCACTAACACGCGCGTACCGCAAGCAAACGCCGACGCACATTCCTGCGTCGGCGTTTTTGTCAGCATTTAAGATTCGCCAATGGCAAAGCGTTCCCACTCGTCGCCCACATCACAATTTGGCGCAAACATCTCATATTGATATTCAAAGGAATCTTGCGACGCGGCTCTGTTCCTTCGCTTGCCTTGTCCGCCGATTTTTCTCATGCCGAGCTTTTCCATTATTTTGTAAGATGCGACATTTTCCGCGTCGCAATGGGCGACGAAATGCGCCGTTCCCATATTCGCCGCAAAATATTCAATCATTGCTTTCGCGGCTTCGTATGCAAATCCGTTTCCCCAATATTTTTTGTTTAAAATCCAGCCAAGTTCGCCCGCGCCATTTTCAAAATAAATGCTCACAGCTCCAATGTGCTTGCCTTCATAAAAAATTGCGAATTCAAAATATTCTGGTTTTTCCTTTTTCCACTCCGCCTCCACGCACGATAAAAATTCCATCACCTCTTCACTCGTTTCTTTTGGCAAGCGGCACATATATTTTGTGTTTTCATAATCCATCGAATATTCTTTTGCCGTTTGGAAATACTCAGTTCCCAACGGTTTCAGAACCAAGCGTTCCGTGATAATTTCTATGCGCTTCACAACATTCCTCCCACATTCAAAAATGCAAATATGACATTTGCCTGTCAAGTTTTTTTCCCTATTAATTGCACATTTCGATCCAATTGCAGATTGTGTCAAAGACTAATTTTGAATTGCCGCAATTGCAGTGATTTTGCGCATGCTCTTTGTCCGTCATCAATCTGAATGTAAGGGAACGCACATTTTTGAGCATATTTATTTCTTTGCCAATCATTTTGTAATTTATAAAATGATCTTGATTCGCGCCGAGAATTAAAATGTCCTGCGTTATTTTTTCGGCGACGGGCGACAAATCGTAAAGCATCAGTTTTTTTGCGTAGCCGTAAGCGTCCTTTGCTTCGTAGGCATAGCAGCCGTGTTTTAATCCCCAATCAATAGTCGGATCTTTTTTTGCCGCTCTATTGAACAGCGCGTTTATGACGGCGCGGCATTTCAGTTTAATCAAAACGCCCAGCAGCCTTTGCGCGGCGGGCGGTATGACTCCCATAATAACGTCCATAAAACAAGGAAACACAGACCATGCGACGACTCTTTTAATGCGCGCGTCAAATGCGGCCGCGCGCGGCGCAAGATAGCCGCCGAGCGACGCGCCGATAATTGTTACATCATCTAAATTAAAATAATTTAATATCGCTTTGACGGGTTTTTCCCATTCGTGCGTAAAATGCTTGTTTTGCAGGCGCATTACGCCGCCTTGCCCCGGGCCTTCAAACATATACACTTCGTAGCCCTTTTCACGCAGATACAGCATGGGGAAGAAAAATTCTTCAAAATAGCTGTCGTTTCCGCCGTGCAGGAGTAAAGTTCCTTTGCTTCCGCCATCGGGCTTCACGTGCATAACAGGCAAGGCGACATTTTCATACGGAACGCTGCACCGCCCAACGATAGGATTTTCGCCCTTGAAAAAATCCTCAAAATATTCATAGAACATCTTTGTGGCTTTTTCATAATATTTCTTTTTGTCGCTGTCGCCGTCATACATAAAAAATTCGCTCATGCGATAATAGCCGATTGCGTTTTCAAGGCGATTTTCGGACATCGCCGTGTCGCCAAGCGCGATAAGCTCGCGTTTCCAATCCGCGCTGTCGTGTATGCGGTGAGATATTTCCGCAATATCCTCATAGCGTCCTCCGTCCCAATTTATAACGCGGTTCAGCTGAAAATCAAAATTCGCATTATCGTTTAATTTGTACACGCCTGTCTTAAATTCAATTTTCGTGTTTATATCGTATTTTTCCACGACCGACACCTCATTTTACGCAGCGAAAACACGCCATTGATTTTACAATTTCGATTTGCGCTTCCGAATACATTGATTTCAGCCGCTTTTCAAGGCTTTCCTTTGTCTCGAACGGCGGCGTCAAATAGCCCATTTTTACATAAGGCTTCGTGAG
>CAMWIU010000167.1 GCA_947174385.1 uncultured Treponema sp. | reverse complement strand
GCCGCGCCGCCCTACGAGGCATCGCATTTCAAACGCGCATTGGTATACGCGCGCGATGTCGGACGGCGCGGTCGCGAGTTCCCAGCGCAAAGTCTGGAACGGCGCGTCCGTCTCGAAAAGCAAGTTTTCCGCTGGCAAAAATTTCACGCAGGAAATCGCCTTTTTCGCGCCGTTCAAAATCGGCTTCCCAAAAGAAAAATATGCGTTCACTCCTCGGCGCAAAATCGAGCGCGCATCAGCCGCGCTTCCTGCGAACGAATGGAAAACCACCGCGCGCAATTTTTTCAATTTCGGCGTGTATTCAAAAATTTTGTGCGCCGCCCGCCGCGCGTGCACGACCAATGCCGCGCCATATTCCTGCGCAAGTTGCAGCTGAACGTTCCACGCATCTTCCTGCGCGGCGGCGTTTCCCTTGAACTCGTCGGAAAAAAAATCGAAGCCCGCTTCCCCCACCGCGCCGATTTTTTCTTCCCGCAAAAGTCCTTCCAAAAAATCTGCGTTTTCCAAAATCGGATTCTGAGGATGAATGCCGAACGCGCGCACGGTTTTTTCTCGGCAAAAAAAATCCGAATTCAAAAATTCTTCCTGCCTTGAAAATTCTTCCTTGGAATGAGCGCAGGTGCAAAAAAAATGATTTTTTTTCGGAGGAAAAAAATCGCCTGAATTTTTCGAAAAATTTTCAAAATCATTTCCGCCTGAAATTTCCAAGAACGGAATCAAATGAAAATGCGCGTCGCAAAAGTCGAATTCCAAATTTCCTCCAAGCGCAAAGCGCGCTCAAAAAACGCTAATATTTTATTTTCGCTTTCCGAAAATAATAATAATATATGCCGCAGGAATTTGCAATGGCTAGCGGCGTGAGGAGGTACTATGGAAACCTATACTTTAAAAAGCATTGGCAAGGCAAGCGACTACATGACCGTCCTGCGCGAAGTGGACGACGGCTATGTCGTGCGAATTGTCCGCGACCAAGACGGATACAACGAAGTAAAGACAGATTACATAAGCAAATCTCTTTTTGAAAGCTGCATCCGCACGGGCTACCTTACGAAAATCGAGAACGCGGTGGAAGCGGAAGCATTGAGCGCGTAGACTGCGATTCCTCACGAAAAATTTGCGTCTTCCAAAAATTTCCGCGCGGCTGCGAATCTCGCGTCCAAATCGGGAATTTTCGGAAGCCAATTTATTTTCACGCCGTTTTTTTCCATTCCGCGAAACCAAGTTTCCTGCCGCTTTGCGAACTGTCCAATCGCGATGTTGAGTTTTTCAGCCATTTCTTCCTTGCTTGAAAATTTTCCTTCCAAAAATTCCGAGACGAAACGATACTCAAGCCCGAGCTTTTCAAGCCGTTCCCAAGACGCGCCTTCCGAATGCAGCCGTTCCACTTCCTCGATCATTCCGGAATCAAGCCTCTCGAAAAGCCGCCTTTTTATGTTGGCGCGGAGAGTCGCGCGTTCCAAAGTCGTGCCCAAAACAAGCGGACGAATTTCAGGGCGCGCTTCGAGGCTTTTTTTGAATTCTGCGCATTCAGGGCTTTGGATGAATTTTTCGATTTCGATCGCCTTTATGACGCGCTCGCGCTCGAGCAAATCGCGCATTACATGAAGCGAGCCGCCCTTGAGCTCCAAAAGCATTTTTCCCAATTCTTCAAGCGGAACGTCCTTCGCCCATTCGCGAAATTCCTTGTTTTCAGGAACTGGAATCAAATCGTAATTGCGAATCACAGCGTCAAGGTACATTCCGGTTCCGCCCACGATAACAGGAATTTTTCCTTTTTCCAAAATCGATTTGAAAACTTTGTAAAAATCCTGCTGGTACAAAAAAACTGAATATTCGCAGGAAAGCTCCGCGATGTCGATCAAATGATACGGAACGGTGCGCCCGCGGAATTCGTATTCCGCCAAATCCTTTCCGCTTCCGATGTCAAGCCCTTTGTAGACTTGGCGCGAATCCGCCGAAACGATTTCGCCTTCGAGAAAATCCGCAATGCGCACGCCGAGCGCGGTTTTTCCCACGGCGGTTGGTCCCAAGAGAACGACGCAATTGTACGAAGATTGAAGTGAAGCCATTTTCAAAAAACTTTGCAAATCGCGCAGCAAAGATACTCGCTCCTCGGATAGCCGAGCAAAACGGGATGATCAAACGCCGCGCCGCGCTTTTGCAAAACCTGCACTCGGCGATGGCTGTCCGCAGCGGCGTTCGCGAGCATCGAATAAAAAGCGTTCGGATCGAAAAAATACGAGCACGAGCATGTCACCAAAATTCCGCCGGGATTCAAAATGCGCATCGCGCGCAAGTTGATTTCCTTGTAGCCGCCGTAAGCTTTTTTTACGGCGCGCGCGCTTTTCGTAAACGCGGGCGGATCAAGAATGATGACGTCGAATTTTTTTCCGTCGGATTCGTATTGGCGCAAAAGCTCGAAGACATCGGCGCAAACGGTTTTCACGATTTTTTCCGCGCCGTTCAGCTCGATATTTTTTTTCGCGATTTCAACTGCGTCCGAAGAAATGTCGGCGCAAATTACAGATTTCGCGCCAGCCTTGAAAGCGTTCAAGCCAAACGCGCCCGTGTGACAGAACGTGTCCAAGACATTTTTTCCGTGGCAATATCGCGCGATTTCCGCGCGGTTCAATTTTTGGTCGAGGAAATATCCGGTTTTCTGGCCGCGCGCCAAATCCACCGAAATGCGAACGCCGTTTTCCAAAATCACGATCTCTTCTTTTCCGCGACGACCAAGCCAGCCGCTCTTTTTTTCAAGACCTTCCTTTTCGCGCACGTCCGCGTCGCTCCGCTCGTAGATTGCGAAAGGCTTCAAAACTTTTTCCAGCGCGGAAAAGATTTCGTTGCGAAAGACTTCGGCGGCCAATGCCAAAAATTGCACGACAAGATAAATTTTTTTGTCTTCCGAAAAATAGCGTTCCACAGTGAGGCCGGGAAGCAAGTCCGCCTCGTCGAAGCAAACGCGGAACGAATCTTCATCGGAAAAATGAATCCGACGCAAATTGTACGCATCGCAAATTTTCTTGAAAATGAAACCCGCCTTGTCCTCGAAAATTTTGTCGGCGTGGGAATCGCTCACAATGCGCACGGCAATTTTCGACTTCGAATTGAAAATGCCGCTTCCCAAAAATCCGCCCGCGCTCGAAAAAATTTCCACGCATTCGCCGTCCTTCACTTTTCCTTCCGAAATGATTTCGGCGAAAGGCGCGTCCTTCCATTCTTTTCCGTCGAAAAATTTCACGCGCTCAATTTCATTGTCGAACGCCCACAAAAATCCCTGGCGAATTTCTCGCTCTTCGCCCTTCTTCAAAAAAAATCTCGCAAAGTCCATAAAAAGAAT
>CAMWIU010000166.1 GCA_947174385.1 uncultured Treponema sp. | reverse complement strand
TTCATTCAAATCGAGGCACTCTCGGTCTGCGCCACTTTCGCGGCGTATTCGTTCGCTTTTAAAACTGCGTCATAAAGGCTCGCGCCATTTTTTATTTGTGCGATGCAGATTCCCAAATGCGCGTCGCCGCAGCCAATCGTGGAAACGACGTTCGCCACGACTCCTGCGACTTTTTTTCCGCAATTTTCGCCGCGCTCAAAAATATACGCGCCGTCTTTTCCGAGCGTCAAAATCAAATCGTTTTTGCAAAGTTGGCTTAAACGCGCGGCGGCGGCTTCGTAAGAATTTTCGCCGCTCAAGTCCAACGCTTCCTGCTCGTTCAAATGCAAAATCGGATTTAGCGCGAAAATTTTTTCGACCAAATTTTTCTTTATGAAATTTATTCGCGAAGTAGGATCGAAAAATATTTTTAGCTCGCGTCCGGATTTTTGCGCTTCGGATTTTACACGCGCGATGAAATCGATTTCATTTTCGGCATTGGCTTCTTCCAATTCCAAGCCGGAAAAATAAATCGAATCAATTTCGCGAAAATTTATTTTCGAAAAAAATTTTTCATCGAAAACATATTCCGCCTTGTGCGAGCACAAAAATGCGTGCTCGTTTTTTTCGTTGATGAGACAAATGCAAACGCCATTTTCCCGGCCTGCGACTTCCGCGAAAATCGGGATTTTGTTTTTGGAAAGTTCGGTTTTTATGAATTCGGCATACGCGCCTTTTTCGCCGATGGGCGAGCACAAAATGAATTCGCTGTTTTGACTTTGCAACGCGCGCGCCACGTTGAACGCCGTTCCGCCCACGGACATTTTTTCGTCGTGAAAATTTACGTCCTCGCCGACATCAGGAAATTTTTTAACGTGAATAATCATGTCCACGCAAGTTGCGCCAATCACCAAAGTTTTTGCCATGATTTTATTTTACAATTTTTTAGAAAAAAAATAAAGACAAAATCGAAAATTGCTGATATAATGAAAATATGAACGATTCCACAATTATGAACAATTCCCCGGTGGGACAGCACATTCAGGCGTTTTCGAATTCGGAAGCGGTTTCCTACTTGATGTTCAACAAGAAAAAAATTCAGCTTGTGGCGAAAATTACGATTGGCCGCGACACGGACAACAGCGTCGTGATTGACAACAAGCTCGCAAGCCGCCGCCACGCGCTCATTCAAAAAATCAAAGAAGATTATTTTTTGAAAGACGAGAATTCCACGAACGGAACTTTTTTGAACGACAAAAAAATTCCTGCTGGAAAATATGTGAAACTTTCTCGCGGCGACAAAATTACAATCGGCACGGCGAATCTAGTTTTTGGCTGAAAATTTTTTGAAGACAATTTTGGATTCCACGCAAGAATTTTTAGAAAAAATCCACGCTTACTCTTTGCACGAAAAGCTTCCTTCGGCGCAAAAAATTTCGTCGCTCGCAAAAAAAACTGTTTCGGTTTTGCGCTCGGAAAATCCAAGTTATCGTCCCGCGCTCACTTTGCAAGACGAAAAAATTGCGGGCGGACTTTTGGATTTTCGCGGACAAAAAGAAATTCCTTGCGTCGTCGTTCCTGACATTCATGCGCGCGCAGATTTTATTTTTAACATTTTGAATTTCATTTTGCCAAAAAAAATCTCAGGCCTTCAAAATGACATTCGCATTGCGGACGCTTTGGACGAAAACGAAGTGCGCGTCGTGCTTGTGGGCGACTTGCTTCATTCCGAGGCGCAGAATTACGAACGCTGGCTTTTGGCTTACGATGAATTTTCGCGCGGCGATTTTACTGGCAAGGCGATGAAAAGTGAAATGCGCGAAGGGCTTGCGGCGCAAATGGCTGTGATGGAATGCAAATGTAGCTGGCAAGAAAATTTTCATTGCCTAAAAGGAAATCACGAAAATATCAAAAATGAAAATGGCGGCGGGAATTTTTCGTTCAGGAAATTTGCGCAGGAAGGCGAAATGGTGATGCGCTTCATGCAAGCGTATTATGGCGACGAAGTTTTGAATGCGATTTATGATTTTGAAAAATCTTTGCCGCTTGCTTTTTGCACCGACAATTTGTTTGTTTCGCATGCCGAGCCGCTCGAGCCTTTGGACGAAGAAACCGTGATAAACGCGCCGCTTTTTGACGAAGCGATTTTGGCTTTGACTTGGACTGCGAACGACGAGGCGAGTTCGGGCAGCGTGAAAAAAATGTTGAAGGCTTTTTGCAAGCCGAAAGACAAAAGCGTTCAGCCAATTTACATCGGCGGGCATCGTCCCGTAAAAGGCAAATTCAATTTGCGGCAAAATGGTTGCTATGTGCAATTGCACAATCCGCTCGAACAGAATATTGCGATTGTTCGCGCCGACCAAACATTCGATTGTGAAACGCAAATTGTTTCGGTCGAGCCAAAAGATTTCGCTTCCGCTGGAGCTAGCGGCTGCACCGCTTCGCTTCCGTAAGGGGCTTCAAAAAATTATAATCAAAACTTGACAAAAATTATGTCAACTTTTGTGGGAGGAAAATTATGGCGGAAATTCCGCAGACAATCGGCAAGTACAAAATTCAAGAACAAATCGCGCAAGGCGGAATGGGCGCAATTTACAAGTCGGTGCATCCCGAATTGAAGCGCGCGATCATCATCAAAAAAATGACGATGCGAGGAAACGCGCTCGCCCGCGAACAATTTTTGAAAGAAGCGCAAATTTTGCTTGACATGCAAAGTCCGTACATCGTGCATTTGTTCGACTATTTTTCCGAAGGCGGCTATCGCTACATCGTGGAAGAATTCGTGGAAGGGCTTGCGCTCGACAAATTGATAAAAAAGCAAGTCGCGCTTTCTCCGCAAGTTGCGATGCTGATTTTGCAAGACGCTTGCTTTGGACTGCGATTTGCGCATAACAAAAAAATCGTGCACCGCGACATCAAGCCCGGAAACATTCTCATTTCCAAACGAGGCGAAATCAAAATTACGGATTTTGGAATTGCGAGCGACAGCAGCGACGACGAAAAAGAAAAAGGCGTTATGCTTGGCACTCCGAGCTATATGCCGCCCGAGCAGTTCAAAAATACGAGCGCGGTTGACCAACGCGCAGACATTTACGCGCTCGGCGTGATGCTTTACGAAATGCTTACTGGAACAAAGCCTTACACTGCGAACACTCCCGATGAAATGTACGAAAAGGCGAGAAAAGGAAAATATATTTCGCCGAGAAAAATCAATAAAGACATTCCGCGAGAAATCGAACGGCTCATCAAAAAAATGATGAAGCCAAAAGCCACTCGCCGTTTTAAAAGCGTCGAGCCGATAATCCGCATCGTAAAAAAATATCTCAAAAATTACGACACGCACGCAATCCGAGTGGAAGTGGCAAAAATGATAATTTCCACAAAGCCGCTCAAGGAAACGCAATTCAAAAAACGCCGCGACATTTGGAAAACAATTTTCGTTGCATTGGTCGCAACAGGAATTTTGTGTTTCGGCGGATATTATC
>CAMWIU010000165.1 GCA_947174385.1 uncultured Treponema sp. | reverse complement strand
CGATTCAATTTCATAATTCGACATTGCGAAAATCATAGCATGAAATCTCGCAAAAATCAATCGCAATTTTTTATCGCAAGTTGACTAGAGCTGGATTTTGATTTATAATTTTATCGCAAATGGAAAAAATCAGCATTCCGCAAGAACTCAAAAAAATGAATTCGATTTTCGAAGCGGCGGGCTTCGAGGCGTATCTCGTAGGCGGCGCGCTGCGTGACACGATCATGGGAAAAGAGGCGCATGACTGGGACATCGCGACAAACGCGAAGCCCGGGGACGTGACGCGCATTTTCCGCCGCGTGATTCCAACCGGAATAAAGCACGGGACTGTGACCGTCCATTTTATGAAAAGGCAAATCGAAGTCACGACGTTCCGCACAGAAAGCGAATATTCCGACGGTCGCCATCCCGACAAAGTCGAATTCGCGTCGAGCATCGAAGAGGACTTGAGCCGCCGCGATTTTACGATGAACGCAATGGCGGCAAGCCTCCGCGACGGGCGCATCGTAGACCCTTTTTGCGGGCGAAGCGACATCGAGGCAAAGACGATTCGAACGGTGGGAAACGCGCACGAACGCTTCATGGAAGACGGCTTGCGCCCGATTCGCGCGATAAGGTTCGCATCCCAGCTTGAATTTAGTATAGAAAAGCGCACATTCGAAGATGTTTTCGAAGAAGAAACGCTTAAAAAAATCGCAAGCATTTCGGCGGAGCGTTTCCGCGACGAATTCAGCAAGATTCTGCTTTCGCGCCGTCCGTCCGCAGGGCTGCGGCTTCTTGAACAAACTGGAGTCTTGAAAATCTTCATTCCCGAACTTCTCGAAGGGCGTGGCTGCGTTCAGCGCGATTCTCGCGGCTTCCACGAATTCGACGTGCTCGACCATAATTTCCGCGCTTGCGATGGCGCGCCTTGCGATAAGCTCAACGTCCGGCTTGCCGCCCTCTTCCACGACATCGCAAAGCCTCGCACGAAAACCGTGTCGCAGGATTGCGATGAAATCCATTTTTACAACCATGACTGCGCGGGCGAAAAGCTTTCGCAAGGAATCCTGCGCCGCCTGAAATTCTCGAATGACACGGTTCAAAAAGTGAGCCATCTCGTGCGCGAGCACATGTTTTTTTACGAAAGCGCGTGGAGCGATGCGGCGGTGCGCCGTTTCGTCCGGCGCGTGGGCGCAGAAAACATCGACGACCTTTTCGACTTGCGATTGGCGGACGTTTACGGAATGAGAGGCGAAAATTCTTCGGACGCGGAATCTTGCGCGAAAAGCCGAACGTCAGATGAAAAAGGAAGCCTTGCGGAACTGAAAGGCAGAATCGAAAAAGTCCTCTCGCAAAATTCCGCGCTCAGCCTGAAAGACCTTGCGATAGACGGAAACGACTTGATTGCGATTGGGATAAGACCCGGAAAGGAAATCGGAGCCGCGCTAAAAGAACTTCTCGAATTCGTTACGGAATCCCCCGAAATGAACACGCGCGAAAAACTGCTTGAAGAAGCGAAAAGGTTTCTTGGATAATGAAAAAATCTTACCTTTTCTTCTTCAAACAAAACATTACTCGACGGGAAGCTCCGTAAAGCGCACGCCTTTTATGCCAGCGGCTTCTATCATGTCCTTGGCGGTATCGGTGCAGACTATATCAAGGACTGTTTCCTTTATAACAAAGATATTATTTGCAGTGTCCACATGAGAAAGTTTTTCCTTTGACAGAACAAGTTTTTCAAGATCAAGAATTCTATTTCTGAACAGTGTATATCGAGACTTCTCAAAATTGAACGCCTCGTATTCTGGGAAAATCATAGAATAATAGATGTCCCAAATCGGCTCCTTTTCTTTATAGTACAGCTGGGTCGGAAGGGCTTCATAGTCCTTGTTCAGTTGTTTTATTATGTCCAAAAGTCTTTGCGACACCAACTTTGACCCTGCCAACGGGAAGTCACCAGGATTATATTTATTTTTGACGTACATCGTTACGGGCAGCTTCAATTCCCTGTTTCTCCATTTGTTTTTCCACAGTCCCTCTTCTACCCATTCGCCAAAAAGCTCAGGCTCGCAAAATTTTGTGGTTTCAACACCACAAGGCTTAAAAGAATAATATTTCATTTTTTCCAACTATGCGCTTGCACCCTCCAGCTTTGCCTTTTCTTCCTCAAACCATGCATTCACAATATCCGACAGTCCCATGTCATCGGTGAACTGCGCCTCGTATTTGTATTCCGCGTTAAACTTTTTTGTTTCCGGCTCGTATGTCAGGCGCATTTCCGTGAACATCGGCTGATTGTATTTCTTGCAGACTTCACGAATCTTGTGTACATCTTCTATAAGCACATCTAAAACTTGTTCTTGGCACTCATCAGATACATCAAATTCTTTCTTTTTACTGCAATCATTTAATTTATGACACGCTAGTATTTGTTTATTGATTTTATAAAAATGATCTGTAACTAATAAACCTTCATAAGCAACATAAATGAATATCTTTTCCGCCTCTCCGCAGGAATACTCGTTGCAGATGTCTACCATGTCCGCCTGCAATGCGGAAAATTCGTCTTCAAATGTTTTCTTTTTGAAAATTCCAAACATGCTATGCCTTGTCCCATTCGTCCTGGAGTGCCTGATCCCATATAAACTCCATGTCGAAATGTCCGTTCTTCTCCAGCGTGTAGACGGCGCGATTCCACTTGTGTTCTGGATACATTGCTTCTTGAAGTTCAAAAATATTCTCACCTAAATCTTCATCTTGATTATCATTTATTAATCCAAATGCATTCTTATGCCCATCCTTAAAAAAATAATAGGCATTTGTAGATAACATTTTCCCGAGAGATGATTCAATCTCGACAACAGCTTTTTCCCATTTGTCATCAATGGAATTGCAAATCATATCTGCAATTAATTTGTACACATCCATCATAATGTACTTCTTACATCAAACCTTTTCAGTCTTTTACTATTTCCATAATAAACTATTTCTATGTTAATGTCAACTTTTTTTCCCTCGGGCAGCGCATTGACGCTCCGCCAAAGCCCGCGTTTTTGTACTTTATTTTTCAACAACAACCAAATCTTCAGATTTGAGAGTTGTTGAAAACGCGATTGTGCAGCGAAGCGTTTTCGCAACAAGTACGCAAATCGAAGATTTGCTGTCGAAGTTTCTTGCAGAAACTCGCAATAAATACGCGAGTTTCTGCAAGAAACTTGGCATTAACATTAGCGACGCAATTTCAGTCGCTGATGTTAATTGCTGATTTTCGGGCGATTTATCCTATATTTATGGAAGACGTTCTTTCATGTAAGTGACAGAACGTCTTCCACTTAAGTGTTAGAGGCTCTTTCACGTACATGTTAGAGGCTCTTTCACGTACATGTCAGAGGCTCTTTCACGTACATGTCAGAGGTTCTTTCACGTACGTGTCAGAGGTTCTTTCAAGTACGTGTTAGAGACCCTTTCACGTACGTGTTAGAGACCCTTTCACGTACGTGTT
>CAMWIU010000164.1 GCA_947174385.1 uncultured Treponema sp. | reverse complement strand
GTTCAGGCAGGAAATTATGTTATAGAATTTCTTGCCCAAAAATTTCGTCATTTCAAGCGTGGACATTTGGAAATATCGCAAGGACATCAATTGATTTCGATAGCGGCGCGTGGCGGAATCCAAAAGCTCGCGGATCGCTTCGATTGCCGTAACGTCGATTGCGTCCTTTGCAAGCCGGTGCTCGAAAATTCCTGTGCCGCATCCGATGCTCAGGAATTTCGCCGGCGCGGAAAATTGCGAAATGTAACTTTCGAAAAAAATTCTTTGAGCGTCCGAAACTGGAAAAAGTTCATCGTAATACTCAACTAAATTTTTAACTGCGTCCATAATTTCGACTTGTCATTTTCCGGCAAGGAATTCGTTGATACTTGCGGCGGCTTTTCTGCCTTCGCCCATCGCGAGAATTACCGTAGCCGCGCCCAAAACGATGTCGCCGCCCGCCCACACTCGCGGCATGCTCGTGGCTTGGTTTTCGTTCACGATAATGTGGCCGCGATCATCGGTTTTGATTTGCGAAGTCGTTCGCGGAATAAGCGGATTTGAATTGTTGCCCAAAGCCACGATTACGGCATCGCAAGGAATGTCGTGCTCGCTGCCTTTTATTTCCACGGGGCGGCGGCGGCCCGAAGCGTCAACTTCGCCGAGTTCGTATTTCAAAGCGCGAATCGCCGTGACTTTTCCGTCCTCCGCGTTTCCAAGGATTTCGACGGGATTTTCTAGAAATCGGAATTCCACGCCTTCTTCTTCCGCGTGGTCAACTTCTTCTTTTCGCGCAGGCATTTCGTTTCGAGTGCGTCGATAAATGACGTAAACTTTTTCCGCGCCCAAACGCAACGCCATTCGAGCCGCGTCCATCGCGACGTTTCCGCCTCCGCAAACCACGACGGTTTTTGCGTCATAATAAGGAGTGTCGGCGACGCCTTTTTGATAGGCTTTCATCAAATTCGCGCGGGTGAGATATTCGTTCGCACTGAAAACTCCGATGAAATTTTCGCCGGGAATGTTGAAGAATTTTGGCAAGCCCGCGCCAGTTCCGACGAACGCCGCGTCGAATTTCTTTTCGCAAAGAATTTGTTCAAGCGAAGCCGTTCGTCCCGCCAAGAAATTCATTTCGAATTTCACGCCCATTTTTTTGAGATTTTCCACTTCATCCGCGACAATGGATTTTGGCAAACGGAATTCAGGAATTCCATAAACCATAACGCCGCCGGCTTTGTGCAAAACTTCGAAAACCGTGACATCGTGTCCGGCGCGGCGACAATCGGCGGCGACCGTAAGTCCAGCGGGGCCTGAGCCAATCACAGCTACGCGCTTTCCAGTTTCGGCGGCGATTTTCGGAAGCGAGGCAAGATTTTGCGCGCGCTCGTAATCGGCGACGAAACGTTCCAAACGGCCGATGCTCACGGCGAGTTCAGGAGATTTGTTCGCCTTGCCGACGGTGCACGCGCCTTGGCATTGCTTTTCCTGCGGACAAACTCGTCCGCAAATTGCAGGAAGCAAATTCGTTTCTTTGATGATGTCGGCGGCTTCCTTGAATTTTCCAAGCGCGACTTGAGCCACGAATCTCGGAATCTGAACGTTCACCGGGCAGCCCAAAACGCAAGGCTGGTTTTTGCATTGAAGGCAGCGGTTCGCCTCGACGATGGCTTGCTCGCTTGTGTAGCCCAACGCGACTTCCGTCATTTGACGCGCGCGAGTTTTCGGTTCGCCCACAGGCATTTCCTGCGCGGGAATCGCCATTCTGTCTTTGGGCGAAAGCGTGCCCGCCGCAATTTTATCCTTGATTTTTTCGTATTCGATTTTTGCCGTTTCAGCCAATTTTTCGCTTGTCATAATTTCCGCCTTGATTACTCTACTTAATTGCTCTAATTGATTCCGATTTTGCATTTGTGGAACGCTTCCGTTTCCTGCGGCTTGAAAGCCTTCATTCGCATCATCATATTGTCCCAATCCACTTGGTGGCCGTCAAAATCAGGTCCGTCCACGCAAACGAATTTCGTCTTGCCGCCCACGTTCACTCGGCAGCCGCCGCACATTCCAGTTCCGTCAATCATAATCGTGTTGAGCGAAACGACCGTCGGAACATTGTATTTCGCCGTGCATTGGCAGCAGAACTTCATCATAATTGGAGGGCCGATTGCGATGACTTGCGCCGGCGGAACTTCGCTTTGGCAAAGCCGCTCGAGCGGAATCGTGGTGACGCCTTTTTCGCCCGCGCTGCCGTCGTCCGTGGTGATGATGACTTCGTCGCAAACGGCTTTCATTTCGTCCACGAAAATCAGCAAATCCTTCGTGCGTGCGCCTTCAATCAAAATCACTTTGTTGCCGACTTCTTTCAAAGCCTGAACGATCGGATAAAGTGGAGCCGTGCCGAATCCGCCGCCCACGCAGACTACGGGCGCGTCGAATTTTTTAATTTCGCTGGGAACTCCGAGCGGACCGAGAACGCCGCCCAAATAGTCGCCTTCTTTCAGCTGCGAAAGTTTGTAGGTGGACGCGCCGACCGGCTGAAAAGCGATGGCGACCCAGCCTTCTTCCGCGTTCGCGTCGGCAATCGTGAGAGGAATGCGTTCGCCCAAATCCTGATCCACCTGCACAATCAAAAACTGTCCGGCCTTGCGATTCCTCGCGATGTCGGGCGCGTGGAATTTCAGCAGAAACACAGCTTCGGAAAGCTGGCGTTTTTCTAAAATTTTGTTCATATTTCCACCTCTATTTTTTGAAATAAATATGACGATATAATTCTAGCCGAAAAACGCATTTGCGTCAATTGAGAAAAGACGGCTTGGGAAAAAATGCGCAGATTTTGATGCGATGAATTTTCCAAATTAAAATTTAAAACTTTCTTTCAGCCCCAGCCACTTTTGGTCTTTTTCGCTCAAATTGAGTTTTGTTCCATCTTTAAGCGCATATCCCATCCCGTTCTCTTTACACTAGACCAATAACGAATCATTTGCCTTTCGCAATTCGAATAAAATAAAACTGCATTATCCTCATCCCAAATTGGCATATCAAATTTTTTTTCTAATGGTTCAGTCTTTACAATTTTTATATTTAATCTGAAGTTTCAATAGTCGCAGTTAATCTAGTTTTTTTATTGTCAAAATCAAAAAAACACCGCCCCTTATCTAAATTTTCAATAGACGTTGTTGTATAAGTTCTTTCAGAATTGAATGACAATTTTTGAAAATTCGCAAAATCGGAACTTTCTATTGTTTCAGTAGCGTCGGTTTCTTCGCTTGTTTTAGCAAAATTAGAAATTTCATCGGAATCACTGTTTTCCACAGCGAAAGTTTTCACAGTTCTTTTGCCTCCTAAAGTATCAGCATTCAATACTTTAGTTTCCGTCGTGTTTCTTTTGCAAGCAAACAAAGTATTCAAATCTTTTTTTTCTGCATATTTGCTTAAAATATGTTTCTTCATGTTTTAATCCTCCAATATTATTTTAGGCTCTTGACTAGTTAACTCAATCCAAATAGGATGTAACTAGTGATAAAAC
>CAMWIU010000163.1 GCA_947174385.1 uncultured Treponema sp. | reverse complement strand
CAAAAGGACTGCTTGAATGAAAAATTGTTCTGCCGTAATGGAAAAATATTTGGGACTCGACAAGGGCGAAAACGTGCCGCTTTTGATGACGCTGCATTTGCTTTTGTGCGAAAATTGCCGAAACGAAGTGCGCTCTTTGAAAAAGGCCGAAAGCGCGGCGACAAAATCCTTTGGTGAAGAAGTTTTGGTGAACGACGATTCGATTGCCGCCGTGATGAAAAAAATATACGCTTCGGACGAATCCATGGAAAATCCAATCTCGCTTCCAAAATGGATTCTCGGTGGAATCGCGATGTTGCTGCTTTTCGTCGTCTTCGCGATTTTTTCGCGCCAAATCGAATCTGCTGCTTTCAAGATTTGCGTGTCCCTGGAATTTGCGGCGATGATCACGATTTATTGCGCGCTTTTCATTCGCGGAAACATTGATTTTTTCGTGAAGCTGATAAATACGAAAATCGGCGACAAGCATTCAGATTGCAGGAGCAGCCTGTTTGGAAGTGATTCGCGCGGAATTTAAAAAAGCAACGCCCCGACATTTGCGCCGAGGTGTGTTGGTTTGATAGAAATATTTTGAAAATCAGTTTCCCATCAAGTTGAGCGGATTTATCATCCTTCCGTTTTTGTAAACCGTAAAGTGGACGTGGTTTCCAGTGCTGGCTCCGGTGCTGCCTACGCGCCCGATTATCGTGCCGGTTGTTACATATTGCCCGACTTTTACATCCGCGCTTCGCACGACCATGTGTCCGTACAAAGTTTTGTAGCCGGCTGAATGGTTTATGACAACGTAATTTCCATAAGTGCGATTGTAGCCGATTTCTGCCACCCTTCCGTCCATTCCCGCGTAAATCGGAGTCCATGCGGGGCATGCCATGTCCAAGCCGCCGTGCCACGAGCGTTTTCCCGTGAACGGGCTAGGTCGCCAGCCAAAATATGAAGTGAGCCTGTAGCGTCCGTGGATCGGGCGGCGGAAAAGGTCGCCATTGATTTGCGCGAGCGTCATCGAATCCATTTCCGCGCCTGGAACGAAAATCGAATTTCCCGCAGAAAGTTTTGTGTCCGGGGAAACATTGTTCACGAAAGCGCATCGTTCCGCGTCCACGCCATATTTTCCGGAAATTTCGGTCGGAGTTTCGCCGTCTTTTTTCACTGTGTACAAAATTCCTTTTTCCGAAGGAATCTTTATGTATTCGCCAACTTGAATTGTGCGCGTGGATTTGATGTCGTTTACGCTGACAAGCGTATCTGTAGAAACTGAATGCTGCTCCGCGATTTTGCCAATCATGTCGCCTGGGCGGATTCTATAAGTAATGTATGTGAGCGGCTGGAACTCGCCTTGCGCGAATTCGGCGTTTTCCGCCCTTTCCAAATTTTCCACGAGGCTTTCCGAATCTTCGACTTGGGAAAATGTTTCGCGGATAATCGCTTCGTTCGGCGCGCCCGGCAATTCAAGTCCGCCTCGTCCGTCCTCGGAAATATGCGAAAAATATATTGCGCTGCCCGCTATGAACGCTCCCACGCAAAACGTCACGCTGAGCTGCAAAGATTTCTTTTTTAAAAACATAGATATTTTCATATTATACCTCATTTTTCAATTTTTTTCAATCGGGTTAGACAAAATTTATTATCGGAAAATTCGATTTCAAAAATCAGTCATTTTCGAAAAAAACTATCCGCGCCTTTGAATTCCGATTAAATAAGTTTCAAAACTTTCCTTGCGGCATGCTTTTGGTTTGAACGCCTTTGCGCTGGAAAAGATTTGGCGCATTTTCAAAAGAAGCCTTTGTTCTGCGCCGCTTTGGAAAATCTTCGCCGCGAAATTTCCGCCCGGCTTGAGCATGTTTTCCGCATACCAAATCGCCATTTCAACGAGGCTTTCCGAACGCGCCGTGTCCACAGTGCGGTTTCCTGTCGTTGGAGGAGCCGCGTCGCATACCACCAAATCGAACGGCCCTTGCTCCCGAATCTTTTCGCGTATTTCCTTGGAATTCAAGTCGCCTTGAAAGAAAATCAAATTTTCTGCGGCAATGGCTTTGCTGAGCGGATTCAAATCGCACGAAACGACTTTTCCGCCGCCTAAATTGCGCAAAAGAAAAAGCGTCCAGCTTCCAGGTGCGCTTCCCAAATCCAAGACGACGGAATTATTTTTTATGATGCCGAATTTTTCGTCGATTTCGGCGAGCTTGTAGACGGAACGCGCGGGATAATTTTCCGCGAACGCTTTTTTTGACCAAAAGTCGGGTTTTTCGTAGCTGTTTTGCGACATATTGAAATTTTCGGCACAAAGAATTTTTTTCGTAAGAAGAATTATAGTTTGAGTTCGCAAAATTGGCTGCGTTTCAAATGCGCACAAACTTGAAGTTTTGCAAAACTCTTTTTTATAAGTAACAATGCTCTTCCTATTTTTTTTAACTTGTGATAAAATAGAAACGAACGATTAAGATTGACGACTAATTTAGTGTCGCCAATTTTAATGCCGAGTCTTTTGCTTCGCTAAAAACTCGCTTGTTGAACTGCGATTTTTCGCTTTGCTGCAAAATCGCGTTTTTTAACGGTTCGAAAGTTGAAACTTTCTTCGCTGTTAAAAAATAAAGAATATTTTTATTCAGGAGATTCTGTGAATATGAAAAAAATGTTTTTTGCTTTCGCCGTCGCTACGGCATTGGCTTTTTCTGCTGCGGCTTACAATCCGCCTGTCCAAGGCGAAAATCTTTTTTATCTTGCGCATCCAGAAATGATTTCCGGCGGCATTTCTGCGGCGGGCGGCGGAATTCTTTCCGTAACGCCTGAAAGCACTGTGATAAATCCCGCGCTTGGCGCATTGGAAAGGCGCATTACGCTGGATTTGGGCTATACCGCGATGTTCGATTCTGTCGGGCCTGACAAATATGGCCAAGCGTTCGGAACGGGAATCATCGTTCCCACGGACTGGGCGAATTTTACCGCCGAGGTTGAAGGCGTGTTTGTTCCGTTCCACAAAATGCATTTGGGCAACAGCCTCAATTTCCGAACGAGCGCGTCCAAGCGAATTATGGAACATCTCCATATAGGAATCGGGCTTGGCTTTGGCGGACTTTGGGGAATCGGCACGGATTGGATGCTCACGGCGGACGTGGGTGCTGTCTACAATTTTGGCGACATCGCATTCCTCAAAAATTTCCGCGTGGGCGCGAGCGTGAACAATGTCGGAAAAACTTTCAACTCATGGGCTGGAAGCGATTGGTCTGGATTCCCGACTTTTTCCACAATCCGCGCGGGCGCGGCTGCCGAATTGGTTCGCACTGAAAATTTCGTGCTCGGACTTTCACTTGACGTGACCACGCCGTTTTTCCAAAACGTAATTTTCGACAGCGGGCTTCAAATGGAAATAGCGCATTTTCTGCGGATAAATTCTTCGTGGCAATTTAACGCGCGCGAGGCGAACGAAGGCTGCAATTCGTGGCTTCCCACCGTCGGGGTCGTCTTTAAATTTAACATCGGGACTGATTTTATGAAAAAAGATGATTGGGCGCGCAGCGAAATTTGTCCTTCCGTTGCATGGAAAAATGTTGACGGCGACATCAATCTAATTTCTGCGGGCGCGGTTTTGCGTTTGGGTGAATTGGACACGGAAGGTCCTGTCATCGAA
>CAMWIU010000162.1 GCA_947174385.1 uncultured Treponema sp. | reverse complement strand
GCTTTTCAAACGCGCAAAAATCGAAGGAATCGAAAGTGCCGCCGTGGAAGAAGCGATAAAAATCCTCGAAGATTCAGGCGCGATAAAAAGCGCGCTCGATTACGGAAGCAAAATCATCCATGAAAAAACGCTTGAACTAACTTCGATTTTGAGCGATAATAAAAGCGGCGCGCGCGAAATGCTCGCTGAAATTTTTGAAAAAATTCAACGTTAGGGATTTGGTTCCAAGGCGGGGGTATGACAGAATCAGTTGAAGCATTGAACAATAGCGGAATCGAACTTTCCGAAAGCGGAAATTTTTCGGAAGCCATCGCCTGCTACAAACGCGCGATTACGCTCAACAAGGAAAATTATATTTTGTATTTCAATTTGGGAATCGCATATCAAAAGCAAAGAAATTTGCGGGCCGCAAAAGCCGCGATGGAAACCGCGTTTAATTTAAATCGCGCCGACGAAGTTTTGGAATCGCTCGCCGTCATTTGTCTCGAGCAGAAAAGATTTTCGGAAGCGATGGAATATTGCCAAATCGGGCTTGACGAAAATCCCGAGAACGCGCATTTGTGGAACACGATGGGCGTGATTTTTTTCGAGCAAGGCGAATATGAAAATGCGGCGGAAGTTTTCGAACGCGCCGTTTCGCTGAATCCGTATTATTACGATGCGCTGTTCAATTTGCGCGACACATATTCGGAACTCGGAAACGCGCAGGGCGAAGCTGAATGTCAGGCGAGACTTTCGACTTTGAAAGAAGCGTGAGATTTGGATTTTATCAGGAATGAAAATATGATACGAAGTGCTTTTGTTGTTTCAGTGAGCGAAGACAATTCGCAGGCTCAAGTCCTCCCGATGATAACAGGCGCGTGTCTTTCCTGCAAGGAACAGTGCGCACAACGCGGAACGCCGTTTGCCGTGAGCAACGATAAAAATTTCGAAATAAAAGAAGGAAGCATCGTGAGCATAGCGACTTCCCAAAAAGCGGAAGCCGTACAAAGCATAATCTCACTTTGCACGCCGGTTTTGTGCGCCATCGCGGCATTTTTCCTCGCCCCCTCCATTAGCACGGCTTTTTTTCACAAGGCGGCTACAGAAGGATTCAAGGCGGCATGCGCACTCGCTGGAATCATAATTCCTGCGACAATAGTTTTTGCAGTGAGCCGATTCAAGATTCGCCCGTCGCGACCGCACATCGAAAAAGTTTTTTAGAAAGACTGAAAATTTATTTGCACGGAAAGTTTTACACTACGATGTTCGCGTCGATCTATTTTGATTTTTGCAAAAAATCCGCCATTGCAAAAAAATGAAAAATCTGCTAACATATTTCTATGAAGAATTCGATTTTAAAAAAATCAAAAAACGTTTTCGCATGGATTTTTTTCATAGCCATTTGTTGCGCCATGTTTTTTTCATGTCAAAAAAAATCCGCGAAAAATGAAAGTCCGCTCGTGCCTTTGGATTTTATTTCCGAAAAAAATCTTGCTTCCGATTCCATACCAGCATGGCATCATTCGCTGAAAAAAATATGCGTCGTTTTTGGATACGGCTACAATGAAAAAAATTATGTGCAAGGCATTGTCGAATCG
Organism: uncultured Treponema sp.; assembly: GCA_947174385.1. Taxonomy (GTDB): domain Bacteria; phylum Spirochaetota; class Spirochaetia; order Treponematales; family Treponemataceae; genus Treponema_D. The sequence goes on along the minus strand of CAMWIU010000162.1, from coordinate 2,136 downwards.
CTCGCAAAAAAATATGGTTTGGACGACGGAACGCCCGACAGCGGTTTGATTTTTCCTTTGGTTTTTCCTGATGATTTTCCTGGCGAAAGGATTGCGCGACTTTCTTCGCTTATCGGCGAGCGCGAACTTGCAGGCCTTGTAATTGTTGGTGCGCCTGAAAACACGAGTTATGCCATAGCGCATCTCGAGGATGAATGGGATTTGCGCGAAAATATGATTCCTTATCCTGTCTACACTTTTTTTCCGCAAGACGACATCGCAGGAATTGAAGCTACTTCAAATTTCGTGCTCGACCATGCACTCGAAGGAAGCGGCTCTATGGACGACGAATCGAACAAAGAGGAAGTATCGCAAACCCAAATATCGGATTTAGGCGCGCTTTTGGATCGCGCTGTGGAATACATGCTGCTCACAGAATGCCCGCTTCCACCCGACGAAAATTTGCTGTCACACGTCTCGCGCATCGTCGGAAAAAATCACAAAGTTTCGCGCTATGTTGACGCACAAAGCGGCTTGCAGTCGGTCAACCATTTTTTGATTGAAGAAAAATGATTTCTCTTGTGCAACAAGATTCAGGCTTGATTGGAAGTGCCGATGAAATTGCCGCGCTTGCAAAAATGCCCAATGCCGAAATTTTGCTCGTTTCTGATTCTCACGGAAGAAAGGAAGTTCTACGCGCGATAATCGAGCGTTTCGGAAAAAATTGCGCGGCGATAATTTTTTGCGGCGACGGAATCGGCGATTTTTGCGCAGCACTTGCTTACACGAAGAAAAGCAAAAAATTCGCGCAAAGTTTTCCGCCGGTCGCGGCCTTTGTTCGCGGAAACGGCGACTGCGATTTTTTTCCTGTTGATTTTAATCCGAATCCAAATTCCGTTTCGTGTGCGAGTTCAGAAAAAAATTCGCCTCGCGATGAATACGAAATCAAAATTCCTCAAATTCAAATTTTGAAAATTGCGGGAATGAATATTTTCATAACGCACGGGCATGTGGACGGAGCGTATTATGGTCTGAATCGTTTGGCACAACGCGCGGCGGATTCTTTGGCGGACATTGTTTTTTATGGACACACGCATATCGCTTCACGAACGGAAATTGATTTGACATATTTTATAAATCCTGGAAGTTGCGCATTGCCGCGCGGTGCGTCGCGAGTTCCATCATTTGCAATTGTAAAAATTCCTGGCGGACAAGAAAGAGCGGAAACGACTTTCTTTTCTGTCCGCGCGAATATTTCGGAAGGATTTGAATTTATGCCGTTCGCGCCGCAACCGCTTTTTTGAATGAAGTTTGCGGCGTTGTGGAACGCAGGGGCTTGGGGGGCGAAGCCCCCGAAGAAGGGGTAGGACGCAACGAAGTGCGGACGTAGGGGTATTCGCAACGAGCACGGATGTGCGAAGTTTCGAGCGAGACTTTCCCCTACTAAAGCATATTTCAAACCAAACTAAATTTTCTCCAAATTTTTTGCTTTCGTGAAAAAAACTTTTATTCCTTCGTCGGGAAATTTTTGTTTTATCGCTTTTATTATTGCCTTGACTTTTTCCGCCTCGGATTTTTTCACATACGAAAACAAAACGAAATTCGTTTCCGGCCAACTGCTCGTTCCAAGTTTGTAGCTGTCTTTACCGCGCCCTTCGGCGAGCGGAAGCACCGTGTACAAAATATTCGGAATGTATTCTTCAAGCGCGTCGATAATTTCATCGTGCACAGATTGATTTGCGATAATTTCGATTCGTAACATTTTTTTCTCCCATAACAGTAAATTTAAGTTCGCAGGAAATTTAATTTCCAAGGAACGTAATTTCGCCTGCGCCACAATTAGTCACTTTTAAATTTCATTTCGTCAAAAAAATTTCAAGGCGACTTTTTTCGCGCTTTTTTTCTTTCATCACAAGCGAGTACAAAACCGGAATGAAAAACAGCGTTATGAAAGTGGAACTCGTAAGTCCGCCCACGACCGCAACTCCAATCGGCTGAACCATTCCCGCGCTGCCGCTCGTCGCGAAGCACATCGGAAGCATTCCCAAAATCGTGGTGAGCGTCGTCATCAAAACGGGGCGCAATCGGCTTACCCCCGCCTCAAGGCAAGCGTCGTACATTTTTTTGCCGCGATCGATCAAAAGATTCGTGTAGTCC
>CAMWIU010000161.1 GCA_947174385.1 uncultured Treponema sp. | reverse complement strand
CCCATTTCCCAACCTCCTAATTCAAACACTCCGTACAGCATTGCAAGCAGAATGCCCATGCAGACAAAAAGCACGAGGAATAGTTTTTCGGGTTTCATTTTTCATCTCCATCATATACTTTGCGGTCAAAGTCGATTTCGCCGGAATCACTTGCGTTTCCTTTTGCGGAAATAAGAAACGCCGCACAACCGCAGATTGTGAGCATTATTATAGTTGCAAATGCCAAAATACTAGGAAGAGACTTCAAATTCCTGCAGAACTCCACCGCTTCAAATACAAACAGCCCTGCGGAACAAACGGAAATAACATATCCTGCAGCAATGTTGATTCTTGAAACAGAAAATGAAACACCTGCGCTGTATGTCTTTTGCAACGGTCCTACAACATAATCTTCGAGCAGGTCGATATGTTTCTCCCAATTTTCCTGCCAATGCTTTGATGCGTAACTTGAAAGTAACCACGCAAGACAAAAGAAAAATCCGAGAGCAGACAAAGCAAACAACGGAATTGCACCATGGGTGAAGCCCGTGCATTTGTCATAGTAAAACTCTTTCTGCACGCTGAAAAATGCCGTGTAAATTGAGACGATGAACGCCCAAAAATATCCGGCGCGTTTCCAGTATAGCTCGATTTCAAACTCGCGGGTTTTCGCCGCCTGTTCGTAGGCTTTTTCTATTTTGCTTTTGGTGCATACACTATCCGGCTTTGAATTTTTGGAAAATCCGTCCATATATTCATGTCGGGAAATATTTTTGTTTCTCTTCCAATGAATGCCCATGTCTTTTCTCCATACTCTTTAAATATACCATACCTTATTGTAATCATTTTTGTCAATCCCGTTTTATCACTTATGTTCTCAACACCATATCTTTTGATAGTCCGCAGGACGATTTGCAAGCGCATTCTCAGCGCAAGGTGCGCTGGCCGAACCTTGACGCGCATCGTTTTTTGCTGTACACTGTCCAAATATGGACGATAAAATTCCCGCCTATTACATGATATGCCTCAACAGCGCATGCCCGCAAGCCGAGAACTGCCTCAGGCAGTTGTATGCAATGAAGTATCCTGCGGACGCAGTGTCAGTCCGCGCGCTCAACCCACGGCTCTATCCGAAGGGAAGCGGCGAATGCGAGCATTACCGCCCGATGAAGAAAATCCATCTTGCATGGGGGATAAAAGACATGCTGCGCGACATTCCTTACGATCGCGCGCGGAGCATAAGACGGGACATGATATCCCATTTCGGGAAAACCCGATACTACCGATTCTTTCGCGAGGAAATTCCGCTCACTCCCGCCGAGCAATCCGCGGTTCAAAACATTTTCCGCCATAACGGAGTGGACACCGCGCCGGCATACAATCGCCACTCCGAAGAGATTGACTGGGAATAGAAGACTTTCCTAGTGTGAAACACAATGTTTCCCTTGATGAAACACTTTGTTTCACACCAAGAAACTTTTTGTTTCACTGCGTAAAACTTTCTGTTTCATACTGGGAAACTTTTTGTTTCGCCGTGGGAAACCTTGATGAAACTTTTTTCCCCTTGAGAAAACACTCTGTTTTCCTTGATGCCCAATCCCTTGCAATAAGCCGCCTTTTCGTGTATACTGAATCGATGTCAGAAAAAACAATCCTTGGAAATTTGAAAAGTCTGCGCGGCGCGAAAATCCACCTTGTCGGAATAAAGGGCACGGGAATGGCGGCGTTCGCGGAAATACTTGTTCGCGCGGGCGCGGAAATCAGCGGAAGCGACGTTTCCGAGCGTTTCTATACCGACGAGATTTTGGAAAAGCTCGAAATCGCGCCGCTTGAATTCGGCGAGAAGAACGTCACGCGCGAAACTCAATTGGTGATTCATTCTTCGGCGTATGACGCGGAAAAAAATCCCGACCTTGTGGCGGCTTCCCGTCTCGGCATTCCGACGATGCTTTACACCGAGGCTTTGGGCGCGTATTCCGCCGCGGCGTTCAGCGCGGGAATCTGCGGCGTTCACGGAAAGACGAGCACCACGGCACTCGCTGGAACGATCTTGCGCGAATTGGACTTGCCTTGCCAGGTTTTGGCGGGCAGCGTAGTCGATTCGTTCGGCGCGAAATGCACTTTCACTTCGCCTTATTTTGACTCCGCCGAAAATGCCGCTTCGCAAAAAAAATATTTCGTCGCGGAAACCTGCGAATACAAGCGGCACTTCATGTCGTTCTGCCCGAAAATCATCGTGCTCACGAGCGTTGAAAGCGACCATCAGGATTGCTTTCCCACTTTGGCGGACATTCAGGAAGCCTTCGTCGAATACATCTTGAAATTGCCGAAAGGCGGAAAGCTGATTTTCTGCGCGGACGATGATGGCGCAAGGCAATGCGTCGAAATGGTTCGAAAAAAGCGGAGCGACATCGCTTTCATTCCTTACGGCGAGAACGCTTCGGGCGAATTCCGAGTCGAATTCAAAAAGGCGGAAAACCTCAAGAACAATTTTTTCATGGAATGTTTGGGCGACGCTTTTTTGCGCGTTCCGGGAAGGCACGAAATCTTGGACGCTGCGGCGGCGGTCGCGCTTTCGTTCGAGCTTTTGCGCGAGGACGGAAAGAATCCGCTTGACTATGCGCAAAAAATAAGGCTCGGCTTGGAAAAATTTTCAGGCGGAAAACGCCGCTCTGAAATCGTGGGGCGCGCGAAGAATCCGCACGGCGACGAGATAATTTTCATTGACGACTACGGCCATCATCCCACTGCGATCCGCACGACGCTTTCGGGCTACAGGGAATTCTTTTCGGGAAGAAAAATCGTAGTCGATTTTATGAGCCACACTTACACGCGCACGGCGGCTTTGCTCGATGACTTCGCGAAAAGCTTTGAAAGCGCGGACATCGTTCTGATAAACAAAATCTATGCGAGCGCGCGCGAGGCGGAAGGTTCGGCGAACGTGAGCGGAGAGATTCTTGCGAGCCTCGCTTCGAAATATCACGCCGATGTCCGCTATGAAAAGGAATTTTCGGATGCCGCGCTCGAGGCGGAAAAAATCCTTTCGCAGAAGGCGGGCGACGATTTCCCGAACGGCTACATTTTCGTGACAATGGGCGCGGGCGACAATTGGAAGGTCGGAAAGTCGGTTTTGGAAAAGATGACGAAAGCGTAAGAAAAGTTTCATAAGGAGTTATGATAAAAGCACCGCACAAATGGAACGCAAGCTTTTTTATAGGAGTGACTATGACCAGCATGACAGGATATGCGTACAACGAATGCGAGATTGACGGGGCGCAAATCAGCGTGGAATTCAAGGGCGTGAACAGCCGCTTCCTTGACCTGAACGTGAGCGTTCCGTATTTTTTGAATCCGCTTGAAATGGAAATCCGAAAGGCCGTCCAAAAGAAAATTTCTCGCGGCAAGGTTGACCTTACGATTCGCGTTCGCGACAATTTTTCAAAGACGAAAATCTTCGCCGACGTGAACGCCGCGAAATCCTACCACGCCGCGTTGTGCGAAATCGCGCGCGCTGTAGGAAAAGACGAAGGCGAAATCACGCTTTCTACGATTGCGCAGCTTGAGGGCGTGTTGCAGTTTTCGCGCGAATGCGATGCCGAAAGCTACCGCGAAAAGATTTCCGGAATCTTCGAAAAGACTCTGGGCGAGTTCGTGCTTTCGCGCGAGAACGAGGGCGCGAACTTGAAGCGCGACCTGCTTTCGCAGCTTTCGATTCTCGAAAAAATCGCTGCGTTTTTCAAGGAATGGCAGCCGCAGCTGCAAGGAAAATTCCGCGAGGG
>CAMWIU010000160.1 GCA_947174385.1 uncultured Treponema sp. | reverse complement strand
ATAATGCGGTGGATGTTGCGCAATTACTCATTGCAGCAAAGGCGGACGTGAACGCAAAAGATAAGTTGGGCATAACTGCGCTTATGTTAGCTGCGTCGCATAAGTCGCATAAAGCGGCGGAGATTGCGAAACTTCTGATATCAGCTGGTGCGAATGTGAACGCTAAGACCGATTTTACGCCATTTCAATTTTATAATTTCATTGCGGCAATTCGTGGAATTACATGCGATGATTATTATGCAAAACCTGTGGGTAAAGGTGGTTATACCGCGCTTATGTTTGCGGCAATGCGGAACGTGGTGGACGCGGCTAGAGTGCTTATTGAAGCTGGTGGTAATGTGAATGCAAAGACCGATCACGGCACTACTGCGCTTATGGAGGCGGCAGTCTGTAATGCGACAGACGTGGCTAAGTTGCTTATAAGGGCAGGCGCGGATGTGAACGCGAAGGACAATGACGGTGGAACCGTGCTCTCATGGGCAATAGGCAGTGATATTGAGGCGTTGCTCAAGGCTGCTGGCGCGCGGCGGTAGGACATGGGGAACGCGCTGTCGTTGACGTGTTGTTCCCCATGTGGTGTAAATACATACTTTTTAAGGAGAAAGAAAAATTATGGAAAACATTTTGATTTATGATTTCATTTGGAACAGAATAACGGAACACCAACACGAAACTTTTCATCAAAAGAAAGGTGGGCAATTCACATATTATATCAATGGAAATACTATCTATTTCGACAGAACAAACTGGTTTTTACCTAGGAATGATATTGAGGAAGCTTTGAGGCGAGTGCCGCTGCAAACAACTTCTGATGTAAATGATTTACAAGCACCATCATATATTTATGCTATTTTGATGGACGAACGTATATCCGGCAAACTTTGGTAATTTTTATTTTTTAATGTCGAGCAATATGAACTTCTGCAATTACGTAATTTCCAATTGCTCGGCATCGCTTCGTACAGTGAAGCAAAAACTCGGTAGTGAGCGTAGCGAACGCACAAGCGCGGGGGCGTTGCGGGGCACTGGCAGATTGTCAATTCAAGTGCAACAAAATACATCAAGCGGAGAACGAAGGCCAAGACAGAAACGGGGACGCAGATTGATGAGCGCGACCTTGCGGTCAACGTCCTCCTGGGAAAGCGCGGAAAAGTCGCAGCCCTTCGGGAAGAAGAAGCGAAGGAGGCCGTTCACGTTCTCGTTGGATCCCCTCTGCCAGGGCGAGTGGGGGTCGGCGAAGTAGACCGTGGCGTTCAGGTCCCTTTCCATGTCCTTCCACCTGGCGAACTCGGAGCCGTTGTCGAAGGTGAGGCTCTTGGGCGGCATCCCGCGGAAGGCGCGCATTACGGCCCCGTACAGCGTGCCGCCTGAAAAGTCGCCGACCTTGACGGCGAGGAGCATCCGGGACTTGCGGTCCACCAGCGTGAGCAGCCCGCCCTTGCCCGACGCGCCGCGGACGGTGTCGCCCTCCCAGTGGCCGCAGCTGCCGCGCTCCTCGATTTCCCTGCCGCGTTCGTGGATCGTGTGTTCCGGATGGATCGTGTTGAACTTGCCGCGCATGCCATGGCGTTTCCTTCCCCTGCGCCGCAGATGCGTCCTTGCCGCCACGCCCTCGAGCAGGCCGTCCCTGACCGCGCGGTAGATCGTCGCGAACGCGATCCGCCCGCACGGATGCGCCCTGTTCCACATGGCGGCCGTCAGCTCCGGCGACCAGTAGAGCCGCAGCCTTTCGCGGACATACTCGCGCAGTTCCGGCTCCTTCTCGATGCGCCTTTTGCGGACGGACCTCCTCCGCCTGGCAACAGCCTTCGAATACGCTCCCCACGAGCTGTACCGCCCCTGCCTGTTGCCGTTCCTCCTCAGCTCGCGGCTGATCGTTGACCTGCTCCTGCCCAGCAGCCTCGCGATTTCGGAAGGGCGCTTTCCCGCGTTCCGCATTCCTTCTAGACAGATTCGTTCATTTAGTGTAAAATGGGCGTACGGCCTCATCCTGTCCTCCGTGTCAATGATTTGTTTGCTTTCTTTTCGTTCTACACTTCAGGCTGGATGAGGTCAACCTTTTTTGTTGCACTTGATATTATAATCTGCCACTCCCCGCAGAGAGGGTAGGCGGAAATGTTACGCAAAGTGAAAACTTTGCGTTCATTGTAGCCGAGGGGGATACTTCCCCCTCCAAAAGACTTATTGCAAAACCGCGCCTTTTTTAGTATACTTAATTCATGCCAAACGAAAAATCGACTTTTCCAAAATCATACAAAGATTTCGAGCTTTTGAATGAAACGAAAATTCCCGACTGCAATTCCACCGTGCTTTTTTTTCGGCACAAAAAAACTGGCCTTGAAGTTTTTCATCTTCTGAACGACGACGCTGAAAATCTTTTCGCGTTCGCGTTCCGCACTCCCAACGCCAATTCGAGCGGCGCGGCGCACATCGTGGAGCATTCGGTTTTTTGCGGCTCGAAAAAATATCCGCTCAAAGATCCGTTCATCAATCTCGAAAGCCAGAGCGTGCAGACTTTTATGAACGCGCTCACTTTTCCCGACAAGACCGTCTATCCCGCAAGCTCGATTTTGGAAGCCGATTATTTCAACTTGATGTCGGTTTACGCCGACGCGGTTTTTTTTCCGAATTTGAAGCGCGAAGTTTTTTTGCAGGAAGGACATCGAATCGAATTCGACGAGCGCGGAAAGCCTTCGATTCAAGGCGTGGTTTTCAACGAAATGAAAGGCGCGTATTCTTCGTTTCTCGACGTTGCCGGAAACGAAATTGACGGCGCGCTTTTTCCCGACACGGTTTACGCAAAATCTTCGGGCGGCGATCCGCTTGAAATTGCGCGCCTTTCGTATGAAGATTTTGTTGCGTTCCACAAAAAATTTTATGTCGCGCACAATTGCCTCGTCTTTTTGTACGGAAACATTTCCACGCAAAAGCAGCTCGATTTTTTGCAAGAAAATATTTTGGATGAAATCGAATCGAAAAATTCGCAAAAAATTTTTTCGCCTTCTTCAAAGAAAAAATTCCTTGAAGAAATTTTGGAATGCGAAAAACAAAATCCGTTTTCCAAAATGTGCGAGCATCGCGCGGCGGCTCCGTTCACTTCGGGCGAAAGAAATTCCACGGCGGTGGTCTCGTGGCTTTTGGGCGAATCCTGCGACATGGACGACTACGCCGCGGCCGTTTTTCTCGGCTCGCTTTTGTGCGCCCATGACGGCGCGCCTTTGAACAGCGCGCTTTTGAAAAGTTCGCTCGGCTCGGACATTTCGCCGTGCAGCGGAACGGACGCTTCGATTCGTCAAATAAATTTCAGCGTCGGGCTTCGCGACGTAAAAGAAAAAAATCAAACGAAAGTGAAAAAGCTGATTTTCGATTCGCTTGAAAAACTTTGCACCGAAGGAATTCCGCAGGACGACATCGACGCGGCGTTCAACTCGATTGATTTCGACAACCGCGAAATTAAGCGTTTCCAAGAGCCTTTTTCGCTCGTGCTTATGCGCAGGGCGTTGCGCACTTGGAATTACGGCGGAAAAGCGTGGGAGGGGCTTTTCGTGCGTGACGCTTTCGAACGCCTCAAGAAAAAAGTCCGCGCGAATCCGAACTTCGTGAAAAAATTGATCGAAGAAAAATTTTTGAAAAATCCTCATTGCGTCTTCACTGTGATTTCGCCTGAAAAAAATTTTTTAAATGAACGCGAAAAAAAGGAAAAAGAAATTCTTTTGCGCGAGATGAAATATTTCGGCAAGGAAAAAATTCTTTCGGATTGCGCGGCGTTGGAAAAATTCCAAAAAAATTCATGGAAGCGCTGGCAGTGCCTGGCACTCCCCT
>CAMWIU010000159.1 GCA_947174385.1 uncultured Treponema sp. | reverse complement strand
AGGTGAAACTCCTACACTCTTTGCTGAGGAGCAGCAGCAGATAAGAAGTTTTGTGAGACAGACTGTACAAGGTCGTATCCCATTAGTATTAGGTATGGGAGGCAATCATACACAAGCTATAGTTGATACTCTTCTTAAAACTGATTTGTCTGGTTTTGAAGCAATTCTATCAGTAGTACCCTATTATAATAAACCAAGTCAAGAAGGAATTTACCAACACTATAAAGCTATTGCTCAGGTCTCCCCGCTTCCTGTTATATTATATAATGTGCCAGGTAGAACTGGTGTTAATATGACAGCTGAGATAACTTTACGATTAGCTAAAGATTTTTCTAATATAATAGGTATTAAAGAGGCAAGTGGAAATTTTGTTCAAATAGAGGAAATTATTAAAAATAAAACTGCTGGTCCAATAACCCCTATAACGGGGGGGGGTATGTCAAGTGGATTTTTTGAAAAAAGTTAATTTTTTTTCGTTTACACTGATTTTTTTTCAAAAATGAATATATAATAATTGATGTCAAAATCGCACGAAAAATTTTGTGCATTTGGAATTTGAATTGACGAAAATTCGGGGAAAGAAATTCGTCGGACAAATTTCATTTTAAAAATCGCAGGACAAAATGGCAAAAAAAGGAACTACAATTTTCAAATGCGCGGAATGCGGATATTCGCAACCAAAATGGCTCGGGCGATGCCCCGAATGCGGCGGCTGGAACACGATGCGCGAATTCATCGAAGATCCAAACGCGACGTTCGCAACGCAAAAAAATGGAGCGTCGCAAAAAGCCCGCCCGATTCCTTTGAGCACGGTGCAGGCGCAGGAAGGCGAAAGAATCCAAACTGGCATCGCGGAATTCGACAGGGTTTTGGGCGGCGGCGCGATGAAGCGCAGCGCGGTTTTGCTCGGCGGCGAGCCGGGCATCGGAAAATCCACGCTTTTGTTGCAGGCGGCGGCTTGCGTTTCAAAAAATGTCGGCGGCGCGATTCTCTATGTGAGCGGCGAAGAAAGCGCGTCGCAAATAAAAAGCCGCGCCGACAGGCTCGGTTTGGATTGTTCCAAAATCGAAATTTTGTGCACGATGCGACTTGAGGACATTCTCGACGCACTCGACAAACTCAATCCGATTTTCGCCGTAATCGATTCAATTCAAACCGTTTATTCCGTGGAAGGCGGAATAATTCCCGGCACTGTGAATCAGCTCAAATATTGCGGAAACGAATTGATCGGCTGGGTAAAAGAACGCGACTCGTTTTTGGTGATGACGGCGCATGTCACGAAAGAAGGAAACATCGCAGGTCCGAAGGCTTTGGAACACATGGTTGACACCGTGATTTCGTTCGAACACAACAACGACGAAGTGCGTTTTTTGCGCGCGTTGAAAAATCGATTCGGCTCGGTGGACGAACTCGGCATTTTCGAAATGAGCCAAACCGGACTAAAAGGCGTTGTCGATCCAAGCGCGATGTTCATCACGCGGCGCGAAGGAAAGCAGCCCGCAGGAATCGCATGCGCCGCAGTTTTCGAAGGAAGCCGAGTTTTTTTGGTGGAAATCCAAGCGTTGACAGTTCCAGCCAAAGCGAATTTGAGCCGAGTGTATTCCGAAAAAATCGACAGCGCGCGAGTGGCAAGAATTGCCGCCGTCTTGGAAAAACGCGCAGGCTTGCGATTCAGCGATCAAGACATTTATGTGAACGTGGCAGGCGGCGTGCGGCTCGGCGAAAGCGCGATCGACGCTGCTTTGGCGGCAGCGCTTTATTCCGCGCGAACGGACATCGCATTGCAAAACGGCACGGCGTTGGTGGGCGAGCTGAGCCTTGCTGGAGAAATCCGTCCAGTTCCACGCGTAAAGCAGCGCGTGAAAACCGCGAAAAGTCTGGGCTTTGAAAAAATCCTCGTTCCCGAAAAATGCGAAGGCGCGATTTTCATGGCGAACGTAAAAGGCTTGGTCGAAAAAATTTTCGGCAAATGAAATTTCATTCAAGAGGATTTCAACATCGCAGGAAATTTCGTCCGCGCCGACTTTTCAAATTTTCATCGTAAAATTGGAAAATCGGCGTTCAATTTTCGTTCGCGCGAATTTTTGCATTTTTTGAATTTTCAATCTTTTCCGCGACAAGCAAATTATGATAAAAATAATTTTTGTAATTAATCTTTTTTTGCCGGCAATATGCGTCAATTTCCGCCGATAAATTTTTCCAATATTCCGTATTTTTTTCGTTGTAAATTTTTTTGTAGCCGTTTAAATATTGCGGATATTTTTCGGAAACGTATGAAAAAATTTCCTGCTTGTAATTCGCCCTTAAATTCAAATTTTCAAACCAATATTCGCACACAAAATCCTGCGTCGCTTCGATGATTTTTTTAAAATCAGTTATATACGGAAAAATCGGCGACATAAATAAAATCGTGTAAATTCCGTTTTTTCGCAATTCTTTTAAAGCGAAAATTCGCCGCGCAATTCCGCTCGCGTTGTCCATGTCTTTTTGAAAATCATCATCCAACGTGTTGATTGAAATTGCGACCGTCAGATTTTTCAGTTCTTTCAAAATATCAATGTCTCTTAAAATCAAATCGGATTTTGTGGAAATTGAAACAAAACAATCCGCCTGTTTTAATTGATTTAAAATATTTCTCGTTATTTTATATTTTTCCTCGAAAGGATTGTAGCAATCCGTCACGGAAGAAAGGAAAACCGATTTGCGATACAATTTTTTCGCGTCAATCGGCTTTTCGCAACGTTTTATGTCGATGAAATTTCCCCATTTTTCCGTGTGCCCCGTAAAGCGTTTCATAAAACTCGCGTAACAATATTTACAACCATGAGGACAACCAACATAAGGATTTATTACAAAATCGCTTGCCGGCAAATTCGATTTTGTGAGAAAATCTTTTGTAACAATTTCCTTTTCGATTATTTCCGACAAAGCCTGCCACCTTGCGATAAAAATTGCAACGCCGTTTTAAAAATTAAAAACATTGTCGCGCGATTTTTTAAAACGCGAAATTATGCTCGCGCCGATTTTCTAAAAGTCTGATTATTTTATTTTTCCGTAAATGCGCAAATCGTAAATTTCGCCGTTTTTTGCGACGGCGTTTTTCATCACGCCTTCGAGAACAAAATTATTTTTTTCGAGAACTCTTCGCGAAGCGATGTTCGGCTCGTAAACCAATCCCGTGATTCTCGTAATGTCCAGCGCGAAAAAAGCAAATTCGCAGATTTGCCTTACGGCTTCCGTCATAATTCCTTTCGAATATTTTTCCGCCAACAAAATATATCCGATTTCCGAATCGCAAGAATACACGTCCGACTTTTTTTCCACGGAAATGTTTCCGACAATTTCGCCGTCCGCAATTATCTTGCGAAAGATTCCAGTTTTGCCGTCGTTTTCGGCAAGCATATTAAGCCACCAATCCGCCGACTCTTCCGTGTAAGGATGCGGCAGCCGATTCGAAAGATAAGTTCTATCGACGCTGTTGCATATTTTTATCAAAGCCTGCTTGTCTTGCCACGACCATTTTTGCAATTCGATTTTCATTGCGAACCTGTTTCATTTTCCGAAAAGTTTCATCACCGCCGCCGTGAGTGCTTTGACAATGCTCGCGCCCGCAACGAATGTTCCGATGCTGCTTCCAATCGACGAAAGGAAAAAAACCAAAAGGACGCGCGTGATACGATTTGAATAAAATCCTTTCAAACTTCCAGCGTCTTCGGAGAGCGTTTCAATGTCCTTGACTTTCGGTTTTTTTACCAATGCTTGAACGATGCCCGTCAAAAAACCTATGCCGATGAACGGACAAAGCGAAGTGAACGGCGCGCCCACGAACGCGACCAAAATCGAAATCGGATGCCCGGCCGCAAGAAGAGTTCCCAACGCCGCAAGGATGGAATTCCACGCCACCCATGAAC
>CAMWIU010000158.1 GCA_947174385.1 uncultured Treponema sp. | reverse complement strand
TTTGACATCGTTTTGTCCTTGAACGGCTTTCACGCTTTTCCCGACAAAGACGCGGCGTATTCCGAAACGCATCGTGTCCTGAAAAAAGGCGGCATTCTGTGCGGCTGTTTTGCCGTTGTCGGCGAAAGTAAGCGCACGGATTGGTTTCTCACAAAGCCTTATGTAAAAATGGGCTATTTGACGCCGCCGTTTGAAACAAAGGAAAGCCTTGAAAAGCGGCTGAAATCAATGTATTCGGAAGCGCAAATCAAAATTGTAAAATCAATGGCGTGTTTTCGCTGCGTGAAGTGAGTGGGCGGTTATGGAAAAATACGATATAAATACAAAAATTGAATTTAAGACGGGCGTGTATAAATTAAACGATAATGTAAATTTTGATTTTCAGCTAAACCGCGTCATAAATTGGGACGGAGGACGCTATGAGGATATTGCGGAAATATCTCGCAGCATACACGACAGCGCGGATTGGAAACGCGAGCTTATCGCCCTTGGTGACAAGGCTGTGGCGGAAAATCGTATTGAAAACGCGATTGCCTATTATCGCATGAGCGAATTTTTTATGTATGACGGCGACAGCGATAAAAAGAAATATTATGAAAAAGCCACAAATATGTTCTATGAATATTTTGAGGATTTTTTCAAAGGCGATAATCCCGTCGTTACACAATACAGCGTTCCGTATGAAAATGTGTGTCTGCCTGTTATGCGCGTAAAGCCCAATGCGGAAAACAAAGGAACGATTCTTTTGCACGGCGGAAACGACAGCTACTTTGAAGAATTTTTCTTCCCTATGTTGTATCTGCGTGAAAAGGGCTACGAAGTGTATATGTTTGAAGGTCCGGGGCAAGGCGGCGTAATGCGCCTGCAAAACAAGCATTTTACGCATGAATGGGAAAAGCCTGTCAAGGCGATATTGGATTATTTCAATTTAGACGACGTAACGATTATCGGCGCATCGCTTGGCGGTTATCTTGCGCCGCGCGCGGCCGCATTTGACACGCGCATTAAAAGGGTCGTAGCTTGGTCTGTGTTTCCCTGTTTTATGGACGTTATTATGAGTGTCATGTCGCCCGCCGCGCAAAGGCTGCTAGGCGTTTTAATAAAACTGAAATGCCGCGCCGTCATAAACGCGCTGTTCAATAGAGCGGCAAAAAAAGATCCGACTATTGATTGGGGATTAAAACACGGCTGCTATGCCTACGAAGCAAAGGACGCTTACGGCTACGCAAAAAAACTGATGCTTTACGATTTGTCGCCCGTCGCCGAAAAAATAACGCAGGACATTTTAATTCTCGGCGCGAATCAAGATCATTTTATAAATTACAAAATGATTGGCAAAGAAATAAATATGCTCAAAAATGTGCGTTCCCTTACATTCAGATTGATGACGGACAAAGAGCATGCGCAAAATCACTGCAATTGCGGCAATTCAAAATTAGTCTTTGACACAATCTGCAATTGGATCGAAATGTGCAATTGCAACTGAAACAAAAAAAGGCGGCCAACGGCCGCCTTTTTCACTTCATCGCAAATTAGTTCTGCGTGGCAGAAGCTGAACGATAAGTGATTGTCGCGTCGTGAGTTTCGTTGTACTCAGTATTGTAGACGTGAAGTTTCAAATCTTTGTCGCCAGAAAGCGGCTTTGTGAAACTGTACTGGCGATTTTTTGCGGCGCAGTCAAAAGAAACTGTGAGACCGTTTGACGCGCTCAATTTGAAATTCTGGACATTGTTTCGAGTGAATTTGAAGATGACTTCGCCGTTCGCATCGCGGAGTTCGGCAAGTCCGCTTGCAGTTGAATCCACAGTCAAAACCCAAAGACAGTCATATTTGCTGTCATACCAAGTGCCCTGAAGCGTGCCAGAAGCTCCATTGTCGGCGGCGATTTGACCTACAGCACCGACAGCTCCAACAGCCGTGTTGAGCGAATCATCCTGCGCAAACGCGCCCATTACAACAACCGCGGCAACAGCAAAAGCAACCAAAAATTTTTTCATCGGGAACCTCCATAATTTCCGAAAAATAGTATTGAAAGAAATATATCATTTTTTTCAAATTGTTTCAACTCAAAAAACAAAATTTGTCTTGAAAAAATCAACAAACCCCGACGCATCCGCAACGAAGTTTCCAGCGGAGCGTCGCGGCATTACACCTTCCGCACGAATAAAAATGTCGCGAGTTTTTTTCATAAAAAAAGCCACCAGAGGGCAAAAAGGCGACGTTTTTGGCAGGAAAAGTGAAAAGGACACGCTTTCTTTCATTATGATAGCGAAAAATTTTTAATCATTAAAAACGCTCGTTTTCAATGATCTATCATTTACGTTTTGGAACATCTATCACTTACGTGTTAGAGACTCTAACATTGCAATGTTGAAATGTCCTTCATTTACATGAAAGAAGGTTAAAACTCACGCCGCAAGTTTTAAACATCCAACATCGTTAATTTTCCTTGACTTCCGCCGCATTTTTCTATTATAATAAAATCATGAATGAAATGATAACATTAAGTCAGGCCAAGCCCGAAATCCAACGAAAGTTCATGACGGGCGTTTATTTGCGGATGACGCTCGCGCTTTTTATCAGCGCGACTGTGGCGTACTTTGCCTCGAATTCTTACGCAGTGCTCAGCTTCCTGTTTTCGCACCAGGGCATGCCTTTCTATGTCTTGCTCATAGCGGAATTCATTTTGGTTGTCGCGCTTTCCGGCGCGATTCACAAACTTTCTTCGTTCGCGGCGATGGCTTTCTTTTTGCTTTACGCCGTGATGAACGGACTTTCGCTCTGCACGATTTTCCTTTTGTACGAAGTCGATTCAATCTACAGAATGTTTTTGGTGAGCGCGTTGATGTTCGCGGGAATGAGCATTTACGGCGCGAAAACGAAAAGCGATTTGACCAGCGCGGGCCGCTATCTTTTCATGGGCTTGATTGGAATTATCGTCGCGGGACTTGTGAATATGTTCTTGCGCTCAAGCGCGCTTGACTGGATTACAAGCTTAGTCGGCGTGGGACTTTTCATCGGCATCACGGCTTATGACACTCAGCGGCTTTTGCGAATTTCGATTCACGATGACGGAAGCGAGAATTTCCGAAAAGTTTCAATCATCGGCGCATTGGAACTTTATCTTGACTTCATAAACATTTTCTTGAAAATGCTCGCGCTTTTCGGAAAAAAACGAAGATAAAAAAACGCATTCATTAAATAGCTTGCCGTTAATGGCATGGGAGAGATGAAGTTTGGCTCAAAAAATTGTCATTATCGGCGGCGGAGTCGCGGGCTTGACGGCGGGAATCTACGCGCAAAAAGCCGGATTCGAATCTGAAATCTACGAAAAGCATTCCGTGATGGGCGGGCAATGCACCGGCTGGAAGCGCAAAGGATTTTACATCGACAATTGCATCACATGGATGACTTGCGGCGATCCGAAATTTCCGATTTACAAAATGTGGAAGGAAGTGGGATTTTTCGGCGACAAGGACGGCAACGAAATCGCATGCCGCCAGCACGATGCGTTTTACACTTCGGAATTGAACGGCGAAAAAATAACGCTTTGGCGCGACCTTGACCGCGCGCAAAAAGAAATGCTCGAACTTTCGCCGCAAGACAAAAAGGCGATTAAAAAATTTTTCAAATACGTGAGGCTTTGCACGAATCTTCGCGTGCCTTTCAAAGCTCCGTTCGACATGATGAATTTGCGCGAGTTCATCGAGCTTGGCATTCCGATGATTCCAGTCGGGCTTGCGATGCTAAAATACAAGACGACAAGCCTTGCGGATTTGGCGGAACAATTCAAGCATCCGCTTTTGAAAAAAATGTTCACGGATTATTTGCCGAAAAATTATTTGGCGTACATTTTCATTTCCGCTTATGCGACTTTGGCGAGCGGCGGAGGCGGAGTTCCGGACGGCGGCTCTTCAAAAGTG
>CAMWIU010000157.1 GCA_947174385.1 uncultured Treponema sp. | reverse complement strand
ACCATTTGCAAATATTAATGGACGCTAGGACAAAAATCGCTTTCGTTGTGCCAAGTGATGTCCATCGCTTGCCCCAAATGAAGTCTTCGCAATTCCTCGGCGTACAAATCGTAGAAAAGTTTTTTTTGCGCGTCGTCCGCTTCGATAGAATTGATGCACGAAGCCGCCTTGAAGTAGAGCCAACTTGCGGCGTTGAGCGCGACATCGAGACCATAGGAAATGTAGGCGCATGGTTTTCCGCGCCGCTCGGTGGAAGCATCTTCAATGTCATCGTGAATCAAACTCGCAGTGTGAACAAATTCCAAAAGCGGAGTGAGGCGGAAAGCGTTTTCGATCTTGCGTTCGTCAAGGCTCGCCATTTTCGCGCACAAAACCAAAAGCAAAGGTCGCCATCTTTTTCCGCCTTGCCGAACAAGCGAGCGAGTCGGCTCAAGAAGCGCGCGCAAATGATTTTGCTCCACGCAATCAAGCGCGCCGAAATTTTCTTCAAGCCACGCGGCGGAAGGTACGTCGGGAAGTTCGCGCTGCAAGATGAGTTCGATTTTTTGTTTGAGACTTTCAATTTCGTTTTTCATTTTTAAATCTATCGCCTGTTTCCGTCGCTCGAATAAAGGTAGTCAAAATAATCCATGCTTGTGCTGTAAGTCGCATCGTAGCCTTTGAGCGTTTTTTTGTAACTTTCCATGCTTTTCCAAAACGTGTAGAATTCCGCGTCCTTGCTGTAGGCTTCTGCATAAATCCGCGCGGCTTCGGCATCGGCCGCGCCTTTTATTTCTTCCGATTTTTTGTACGCCTCGGACGAGATTGTCTGCTTTTTGTTTTCCAATTTGCCGAGCCATTCCGCTTTTTTTCCTTCGCCGTTGGAACGGTATGCTTGCGCGACTTGGTTTCGTTCTTTTATCATTCGCTGGTAAACCGATTCTGTTAGCTCGTCAGAATATTTTATCTGGCGCGGCAAAACGTCAATCAGTTCGATTCCATATTGCGGAACGAGCTTGTTCGCTTCTTCCGCCATTTGTCGCGAAAGATTTCGTCGGCCTTTGGAAACGATTTCGCTTTCGGTGGTAACGTTCACGAGTTCGGCAATGTCCTTTGTGTCGTCGTCTTGAGTGATGTCCATTTCCGCAACGGAAATTTCATTGATGATGTTCGAGCTGCGAACAATTTCGCTCAGGCGATTTTGCGTGATGACTGTGCGCGTCGAAGAATCGATGATGTCCGAAAGCCGATTGTAGGCATTGTTGAGTGTCGTGAAATTTTGGTAGAATTTCGCAGGATCAACAATTCGCCAGCGCGAAGTCGTGTCCACGATTATGAACTGATTTTCCTTGGTCGGAATTCGCTGCGGATCGCCGTCGAGCGAAAGCACGAGTTTCGGATAAGTCGTCACCTGATCCACGAAAGGCATTTTGATGTGAAGTCCCGCATCGGCATGTGTGGCGACTATGCTTCCGAAGCGCGTCACCACGACTTGGCTTCCTTCTTCGACAATGTAAAGCGGACCTGTGATCAAAAATAAAATGAGCGCAAGCGCAATCACGGACAAAGCCGTTATAAATTTTTTCATTTCCTTTGTCATAATTTCTCCTATAAAAAGTCAAGAAGAAAGTTGCAACTTTTTTCTTGACTTTTTATACCACTTCGTAATGAAATGAGAAGTGGCATTTAATAAGCAAGTTTCCGCAGGAAACTTGTCATGATAAAAGTTGACGACATTTCAGGCAACTTTTATCATATTTTCTCCTCAAAAAGTCAATCACAATTTTAATTTGCGCGCGCGGCCTTTAAATTTTTCACGGGCAAAATATTTTCCAATTCGCTGTCGATAAGTTCCGGCTTCACGTCGCTTCCGAAAATCTCTTCCATTGTTTCAAGATAAATTCGCTCTCGCGTAACTCGCGGAGAACGGCGATATTCTTCATACACCGCATTGAATCGCGCCACGTCGCCCTGCGCCATGTTCACGCGCTCCGAAGCGTAGCCTTCCGCCATTTGGATTTGCTTGTCCGCCTCGCCTTGCGCCTTTGGAATTTGCGCGTTGTACGCTTCCTTTCCTTCGTTGATGAAACGGTTCATATCTTGAATGGCCTTGTTCACATCCTCGAACGCGACTTGCACGCCTTCGGGCGGAACAATGTTTTGAAGCTTCACGGCGATGACGCTGATTCCGAGTCCGAGCATCGAAAAATTTTCGTTCATCATTTCGAGTGCCTTCACTTCGATTTCGGAGCGGTCGCTTCCCATCACGTTCAAGATGGCGCGGTCGCCCACAAGCTCGTTTATGACCGAGCGCGAAATGTCGCGGATTGTCTGCTTTTTTTCGTACACGCCGAAAAGCCATTTGCGCGGATCGACGATTCGATATTGGATTATCCATTCCACGTCAACGATGTTCAAGTCGCCAGTGAGCATCGAAGATTCCGAAGTGACATTGTTGCGGTATTCGTTCGCGCGTCCGGCCTTCACCGTGGTGAATCCGAACTGTTCGGTTTGAACGACTTTTACGGGCACGTTGAAATTTTTGTCGATTCCGAAAGGCATTTTGAATTGAAGCCCGGGATCGGAAGTCTTGAGATATTTTCCGAAACGAGTGACGACGGCTTGTTCGGTTTCGTCAACGATGTAAAAACTCGAGCCAAGAATCACGAGAAAAATCGCGGCGAGAATCAACAAAATCCAAGTCGCGGGTTTCGCAAAAAAAATTTTCATTTGTGCCGCATTCGGCGAATTTTGATTTTCCATGATTTTAATGTAGCAGATTTTTTTGGATTTGTATAGTAGAAAAAATTGCGAACGGTGCAGACGCGGATTTTAGCGAAAATTTTGGAAACTCGGAGTTTGAAGTCAGGAAAATACGCCCCAATCCCCAAAATAAGGATTTCTTGTGCAAAATTCAGGCTTCCTTATGGTAAGGAAGGGTGGTTTTGCTTGAGGGATGTTTCCTTATTTTGAGGAAAAGCGACTTTTGCGGAAAATGGGAATCCTTATGATAAGGAACGCCGTTTTTGCCCTAGGCAAGATTCCTTATTTTGAGGAAAAGCGGCTTTTTCGGAAAGCGTCATTCCTTATGGTAAGGAAAGGCATTTTTGCCCGAGGCGGGTTTCCTTATTTTGACGAAAGCCGACTTTTTCAGAAAACACGAATCGTTATTTTGACGAAAACCGAATCACCTTGCGGTGAAAATCGTTATTTTGACGAAAGCTGAATCATTGTGCGGGAGCAATCGTTATTTTGACGAGTCTCAAATCACCTTGGGCTGATAATTTCACACAAAGCACTTTTCTTTTCCGCGATTGTGTGATATAATAAAAGAATATTCAGTACTTTACAATTTTAATTTGTGCGTTTTCATTTCATTGCAAACGCACGTAAAAAAGCCATTCGCGATTCTGAAAAATCACTCACGGCTTTTTTATGGGAGAAGATATGCGCACTTTCAAAGGCGGAATTTTTCCTGCCGAGCATAAGGAATTGTGCCAAGGAAAAAAAATTACGAAAGTTTTTCCGGCTTCAAAAATGTTTTACGTTCCTGTGACGATGGGCGGCGCGCCGAATGTTCCGATTGTTGAAATTGGACAAAAAGTTTCGCGCGGGCAAATCATCGCAAAAAGCGAAGCGTTCGTGAGCGCGCCCGTTCACAGTCCTGTGAGCGGCACGGTGAAAAAAATCGTCTCGAATCTTTCCACCGCCAACGCCGAAGTTCCGTGCATCGTGATTCAGGCGGACGAAGAAAACCGCGTAGAATTTATGCCGCCGCTCGATCCTTTTTCGTGTTCGCGCGAAGAGGCTTTGGCGCGCGTGAAGGATGCGGGCATTTGCGGAATGGGCGGCGCGTCTTTTCCCACCCATGTCAAGCTGAATCCGCCGAAAGATTGCAAGATTGATTTTATCCTGCTCACCGCGGCGGAATGCGAGCCTTATCTCACGGTGGACGAGCAGACTCTCGACGAAAC
>CAMWIU010000156.1 GCA_947174385.1 uncultured Treponema sp. | reverse complement strand
GTATGATTGCATCCAATGCCGCGCCCGGATCTTCGTCGTAGCCCCAGAACACGAGCGGATATTTGAGGTGCTTTTCCGACTTCGGATTCTTTTTGAGCTGCGCGGGGTTTTTCAGAACGAAGCCGCCCGCCTCGTCAATCAATTCCTGCGAGTTCCGGTACGTTTTTTCAATCTTTAAAATGTCCGCGAATCCAAAATATTTTTCAAACTCCGTGAACAGGGCAACGTCGCTTCCCGCAAAACGGTAGATTGACTGCCAGTCGTCGCCGACGCACAGCAGTTTTGCGCCGCTCGAATCGACGATTGATTTTAAAAGATTGAAGCGCGATTTGGAAATGTCCTGATATTCGTCAACGATGACGTACTTATAATTTTGGACGCGCGCGCCGTCTCTCACTTTTTCCGCCGCAAGGTTTATCATGTCCGAAAAATCAACCGCGTTGTTTTGCGCCAAATAATTTTTGTATTCCTCCAAAATCGTTTTTGCTATGTCCATAAAAAGGCAGGTGCGCTCGGACATAAATTTGTTTTCGTTTTGGCGCGCGGTTTCTTTGAAGTGGGCAAAATCATCGTCGGAAAAATTGTTGGATTTGAAAAGCGTTATGAATGTGGCGCACAGTTTCATGAATTCGGAAAAATATTTTTTGCTTTTGTTCGCATAAATCGTCTCGAAAATTTCGTTGAAACTTTTCGGCCTGAATTCGACTCCGTTCGCAATCAGCAGCGATTCGAGTCTTTCAAGAAGAACGCCCTGCCGCGTGTAATAGGAATAGGTTTCCAAAAGTTTTGTTTCGTTCGCCTCGTGAAAATTCCGTTTCCACTTTATTCCGTCCAGATATTTTGTCTCTTCGATTGGCGAAAGCCACGGAACGCGGCCGTCCTTGGAAATCCCGAAATGCTCCAGATAAATGTCGTAGTCCGTCAGATAAAAATCCGGGCGATAGGATTTCCGGAGAACGTCGCCGCTTTCAAAAGGATATGGTTTTTCGTATTCGTAATTCACGCCGTGCATAAAAAGGAAATTCGCGATTTTGGTCTCCTCGATGCTTTTCACTTTTTCGCCTTTGAGCGTGGTCAAAAAATTCGCGCCGTCTTTGCGGCGCTGCTCGATGAATTGCTCTTTTTCGAATTTTGACTTGAGCGTTTCCAAGTCGGCGGATTTTTCGCGCTCGTAAAGTTCGCCGAGCGAAGCGCAGTTTTCCAAGTCCGTGGGAACGTCGAGATAATACGCGAAATATTTTATAAGATTTTGGACGAGCGCTTCGTGCCCCGACAATTCGTTTTCAAAAAAATCGTCCACGAACGATTCCAGATTGTCAAAAACTTCGGGACGAAAGCCGAGCGCGTTTTTCAGGATGTCAAGCCCGAGTTTGTGGAACGTCGTCGCCTCGATTGGCAGCGCGAGCCTTCCTTGAATCCGCTCCGTCATTTCCGCCGCCGATTTTTTCGTGAACGAAAGCAAAAGGATTTCCTGCGGACGAACGCCGCGCTCCGCGCACAGATATTTTGCCTTTGCCGCAATCGTGAGCGTTTTGCCGCTTCCCGCGCTGGCGAGCACGAGCGTTTTGTCCTCTTCGACAATCACGACCGCTCTTTGCTGCGCGTCGAGCGACTTTCCGTCAATGTCCGAAAAAATGAAATCGCATTTCTCATTTTGCGTTTGCATGAAATTGCAATTGCATTTTGTTGCAATGCTTTCAAAATTCTCAAAAATATTTTTTACATCGTTGCAGGCCGAATGCATCGGATGATTTTTCTTTATGCCGAGCGAGTTCAGCTGCGCGGCAAGGTTTTTCCATTTTTCCAGAAAAGAAATTTTGTTTTTGTGCGTGATGAAATCTTCTTTCAATTTGGAAAAATCCGCAAAGAACAAATCGATTTCGGGTTTTAAAGTTCTGAGCGTTTCAGCGATCCGGGCGGCGCGTCTTTTGCCCGCGCGGATTTTGATGAAAATCGCAAGAACCGCAAAAAGCGCGAAAATTGACAGGAGAAATTTCATTATAATTTATTGTAGCATTGTTTCGCAAAGTTTGCAAATTTAATTTTTCGTGCGAATTTTTTCGCGGAACACTTGCGCCGCATTCCACCTGTTGCGCTTTTCCCGAAAATTTGTTATATTATCAAAACAATTTTTTCCGATATAAGGTGTATTATGAGAAAAATTTTAATTAGTGCGCTTACGGCTTTGGCTTTGAGCGCGTCGATTTTTGCGGCGTCGGTTTTCGCAGGACCTCCGGGCTATGGCGGAGATTGGCGAGTTGTGGTGAGCATCGATGATCAAAAAACTTACGTCTTTCAAAAAGGCGAGCTTGTGCGCGAAATGATTTGCTCCACTGGTTTGCTTGACGGCGACAATGACACGCCGCTCGGCGACTACATTTTGAACGAAAGCGGACAAAAGCGCGGCACTTCGTTCTTTTCAAAAAGATTCGGACAAGGCGCGAAATGGTGGGTCGGATTTATAGGCGGCACTTGGCTTTTCCATTCGCTTGCGACCGACGAAGCCGGCAATGTCATTCCTGAAGAAGCGGCGAAATTGGGACAGCCCGCAAGCCATGGATGCATACGCCTTTCAATGGAAAATGCGAAATGGTTTTACGACACCGTTCCCGACGGCGCGAAAGTTCACATTCAAAAAGAAAAATTGAAATAGGCAACTAAGAGGCGAAATATGAAAAAAATTCCAATCACTCTTTTGGCAGGATATTTGGGCGCGGGCAAAACCACGCTTTTGAATTACATTTTGAACAATCAAAAAGGCTACAAAGTCGCTGTCATCGTGAACGACATCGGCGAAGTGAATGTTGACGAAACTCTCATTTCGAAGGAAGCCAACATCACGGATTCTTCGAGCCTCGTTCCGCTCACGAACGGCTGCATTTGCTGCACGCTCAAAACTGATTTGGTGGAACAAATCGAAGGGCTGATAAAAACCGGAAAGTTCGACTACATTCTCATCGAGGCGAGCGGAGTTTGCGAACCGATGCCGATTGCGCAGGCCGTGGAACAAATCGACAAAGGCTACATCGACAATTTGGTTTCTGTCGTTGACGCGATGCGGCTTGCCACGGAGTTTGACGAAGGAAACGCGCTTTTGAAAAACGACATGGAAGAAGAGGACATCGAGTCGCTTTTGGTCCAGCAAATCGAATTTTGCAACACGCTCATCATCAACAAGACTGACTTGGTGAACGAAGAGCAGCTCAAGAAAATCCGCGTCGTCGTGAAAAAGTTGCAGCCGAACGCGCGCGTCATTGAAACTACGAAATGCCAAGTGGAACTTTCGCAGATTTTGGGAACGCACGAATTCGACTTTGAAAAAGTTTATGAAAGCGCGGGCTGGGTCGCGGAACTCAACAAAGATATGGACGAAGATGAGCATGACGAACATGCCGAGCACGAACACGAACATCATCATGGTGAACATGAACATCACCACGAGCATGATCACCATCACGAAGAACACGAGCATCATCACCATGAGCACAAGCATGAAGGCGAAAGTGAGGACGAATATGGAATCGGCTCGTTCATCTATTATCGACGCGCGGCGTTTGACAGGCAAAAGTTGGACGAAGCGGCGAGCAAATGGCCGCGCAACATCATCCGCTCAAAAGGCTTGATGTGGTTTGCGGACGAGCCTGAAATGGCGTGGGTTTTCGAAACGACTGGCCGGCAAATTGTCGCGGGATATTCCGGGCAATGGGTGGCGGCCGCGCCCAAAAGCGAGCGCGAAAAAATCCTGCGTGAAAATCCCGAAATCAAAAAAGATTGGGATGAAAAAATCGGCGACAGGATGATAAAACTCTGCATAATCGGAACGCATTTGGACAAGGAAAAAATCAGCGCGATGCTCGACGAAGCCTTGGCAAAATAGCGCGAGTGCGCGAGCGAGTTTTTTCTGAAGCCAGTGCTTCATTCAAATCGAGGCACTCTCGGTCTGCGCCACTTTCGCGGCGTATTC
>CAMWIU010000155.1 GCA_947174385.1 uncultured Treponema sp. | reverse complement strand
CAGTAAGGCTTATTTTGACTAGGGAATTTTTGTTTTTTATCTAGTCAAGAGCCTAGTTAAAATTAGGCTAGATTATAGATTTCGCAAAATTGCGCATTTTTTCAAGGAGGTAAACAGATGTCCACTAAATTCAAACCGCCGCGTTTTGTGCGCGCTTTGTCCCGAAAACTGCATCGGCCGAAAAACAGGTTTTGCCTGAAACTTGACGAATTGGAAATGAGCATTTTGCGCCGCAAGGCGGATTTGCAGGAAGATGAATCTTTTGTGATGCTTATCGATGATTCCCTGTTTTGCAAGCGGACAAAAAATATTGTATTTACTGACAAGCGCATTTTGTGGCAGGAAAAGCGTGGCGCGCAGTACAATTCGATTTCGCTTGCAAGCCTGAGCTGCGCTTCGGTTTTTTTCGAGCCGTTTGGCTTTGGTTCTATCATCACGGTGTTGAACGGAAATTCATGCGCGCAGTTTCGATTTAAAAATTTCCGCGCAGGCGATTCGCTTCGAATTATATTTCATGATTATCTTTCTCGATATTGCGAAGGCTACGATTCGCTTGAAAAGGAAAATGAAGCTCGCTATAAAAAGGAATGCGTTCCGTCGTTCAAAAGACATTCGATCGCGAGCCTTGTTTTCGCATTGGCAGGCTGCGCGTTGATTTCTATGTTCGGAATTTTTGTAGCCAACTACAACGAAGGTTATCCTACTGACGGTTTATTGGGACTGTTTTATCTTGGCATCGCCTTTTTGTTAGTTAACATGTTTCTTCCTGCGTCCAAGTCGAAAGTGGCGAAGTCGTTTTTGTTGGTATTATTTTTGATATTCAGTGTGCCTCTTTGTTGTACGGATTCTCTTGATGAGCTTGGAAGAAATGTGTTCATTCTTTTTGCTTTTGTTTTTCTGAAAATTGACCGTTTCGAATCGGACAGGGTTGAAAAAGTGATGCCAATTTACACAGTTATTTTTGTTTTAATCTTGCTGTGGATAACATTTCTCTGTAGATAACATTGGGGCTGCATCTTTAAGATTTGATGCGCAAAAGCATGTCGGCAAAAACTAGGCGGCGCGATTTGTGCGCGGAATTTCATGCCCCGATTTCTGCATCGAGGCATTGTCGCTTTTTATTTCTTTCCGCTTTTCCTCTTGCCCCAAATCCACGCGCATGCTCCGTAGAGTGCGCCGCCTGCAATCATTATGAGGCAAAGCACTTGCCCTGTGGAAATGTTCAAAAGCGAAGTGTTTTGCGAAATCGAGGCCGCCTTGTCGTGCGCGATTCGGAAGCCTAAGTCCGCGTCCGGCATTCGGAAATATTCGAGGAAAAATCTGAACGTGCCGTAGCCCACAAGGTAAAGCGCGGACGAAAATCCGTCGAAAGGCTTTTTTTTGTGGAACGCCCACAGAATCAAAAAAAGCACGATTCCTTCAAAAAACGCTTCGTACAATTGGCTCGGATGTCGCGGCAAGTTCACGAGACCTGCTTCGGGAATTTTCATTCCGATTTCATTCGCGAAATTTTTCACCCATTCGAGCGAAGCGGAAAATTTTTCCGCATACGGAAAAATCATTCCCCATGGCATTTTCGTAATGCGTCCGTAAAGTTCGCCGTTCAAAAAATTTCCGAGCCTTCCGAAAGTATAGCCAAGCGGAATCGCCGTGCACATTGCGTCCGCCCATTTGAGGAAAGGCCGCCTGTGCGTCTTGCACCAAAAAAGCATTCCGAGAGTGCCGCCGATTACGCCGCCGTGATACGACATTCCCGCAAGGCCCGTGAAGCGGCCGCCGTCGAACGGCCAAAAAATCAGGTACGGCTTTTCGAAATATTTTCCGGAAGTGTCGTAGACGAGCGTGGAAAAAATTCTCGCGCCAATCAAAAGGAAAATTATCCCAGTGATGATGAAACTCGACAAATCGTCTTCGGTGGTTTTTTGTTCGATGGAATTGGAGGAATTGGAATTCAACGCGCCTTCTTTGAAAATTTTTTTGAGCACGAAATACGCCGTGCCGAATGCGAAAACGTACATCAGCCCGTACCAACGCAAAATTCCCAAGAACGGAACGCCGGGAAAAATTTCAGGCTTAATCCAAGAAGGATAATTTATGTAAAGCAAATTCATTTTGAAAACCTTCCTTAATTTTTAACAGTGAAGAAAGTCTCAACTTTCGAACTGTTAAAAACGCGATTTTGTAGCAAAGCGAAAAATCGCAGTACAATAGGCGAGTTTTATCGCAAGCCTTACGGCTTGCTACCGAGTTTCGTGTACGAAACTCGCCCTATTTTGCTCGAAATAAAAATTGTCGCGCTATTTTAGCGACAATTTTTATTGTTTTAAATTTTGAAACCAAGTCCCGCAGCTTTCACGAGTTTCGATTTTAAAAGCGTGTTTTCCTTTTTCAATTGCGTCAATTCGTAGGCCTGTGTTTTTATCGTTTCGATCAACTCGCCTGTGGAAAGCGCGCCGCTTCCGAGCAAATCCTGAATGCCTGCCATTTTCGCTTCGTAATCTTCCGACGCTTCTTCCGACATTATTTCAAACGAATTGTTCGCGCTGTCTGCGGGCGGCTCGAATTCTCCGCCGAATTCCAAAGTGTCGCTTGCGAGAATTTTTTCAGCGATGCGATAGATTGCCTGGGAAAGAATGCTTTGCGGCTTGTAGACGACGATTGGCAGGCGCGACGCCAAAGCCTTGTCCTCGAGGGAGTCGCGGTACATTACGCCGAGATGTTCGATTTCCACGTTCAAATATTCTTTGCAAGAACGGCGGATTCGCAACGCGCGGTCCGCGTCTTTCGGATCTTCGAGCATGTTCATAACGAGACGAGGGCGGAAGATGCGCAAGTTTTTGTCGAACGCCGCCGCGCTCTTTGGATCGATTGCCGCGATTTCTGCGAGCATTTTCGGAATGTAGAGCTGCTGCAATTGTGACGAATCTTTTTTGAGCGAGGAAAACCATTTTGCCGCCGCGCTTCCCGGTCTGAAACTTGAATTCAAAAGTCTGAAAACCGTGTTCTTCAAAAACAAATATCCGTTCAAAATGGCGGTCGTTGCTGGCGCGCTCACGACGATTCCTTGCGGCGAAAGCAGGAACAAATCCAAAATTATTTGGTGTGTTCCCGCGCCCAAGTCGATGATGAGATAGTCCGCGTCGATTGCTTTGAAATTTTTTACGAGCCTCGTTCGTTGCGGGGCTTTGAGCGCGGTGAGGCCTGGAATCTCGCTGTCGCCCGCGATGAACTTGAGATTTTCATATTCGGTGGGAGCGATGACGTCGGAAAAATTCCCGCCTTCCATGAGCCAAGTGCCAAGTCCGTTTTTCGGAGAAGGTTGCCCAAGAACGAGATGCAAGTTTGACGCGCCCAAATCCAAGTCGGCGAGCACGACTCTTTTTCCTGCCTGAGAAAGTGCGACAGCCAAGTTTGCGGAAAGAAGACTTTTTCCTACGCCGCCTTTTCCGCTCGCAACGGGAATTATTTGCATAGGAAAATTATATCAAAAAATTTGCGGAATGTAAAGTGCGGTGCGGGACTTTGCAAGTTTCGCAAGGTTGAAGCCCCTTGCGGAAGTGAAAATCGCAAGTCTTGCGACTTGCTTACGAGTTTTACTTTGTAAAACTCGCGAAAATTTCAATCTTAAATAAAGTAGTTGCGAGTTTTTTTTGTTCACGCCGCGCGCAAAATGCTTTGCTGAAAAAACGCTTTTCCAGCGCAAGCAAGGTTTCGCGCACGCTCATTGGCGGAACGCCTTGTCGCGCGGGAGCACGAAATAGTCTCCGTACAATGTGCCGTCATGTCCGACAAGTTTTTCGGACGACGCGGAAAATCCCAGCTGCCCGAGCGCGGCAATCCGCTCCTGTGCGGCGGGAATTGCCTTTATCGCGACTTTTCCGCAACCGAACAGCTCGAACGACGGCTCGGCAATCAGGCTGAAAATCTGAACGATTGCCTGCGAAGTTTCATAGTCGCTGCGCAGGT
>CAMWIU010000154.1 GCA_947174385.1 uncultured Treponema sp. | reverse complement strand
GATTTCCTTGCAAGTTTTCGGCGCCGAAGAACGTTCACGCGCGTTTGAAATGTTCTCGGATTTCATCGCGGGCGAAACGCTTTGCGCGAAAATCGAATTCAGCGAAAATGCAAAAGGCGGCTCGGAAATTGAAGCCGACGAAAAAATATGGAGTGTGAAAATTGAAAAGGCTTGAAAAAAAATTCGGTTTTTCGCCCGCGCCGTTTTGCACGGCGTTGCGGCGATGTGGCTTGGTTTGTGCAGTTGCTTTCTTTGTGGCGATGCTGTTTTCCTGCGCCTCGGTTTTGGGCGGTGACAATGTTAAAGTGAACGCCTTCGACACGCTTGAGCAGGATTCGAATGCGTATATCCGCGTTCCGGTAAAAGTTCATTCCGAACTCACGAACAATCTTTTGAAAGCTGTCATCGGAAGCGACGTTTCGGAAAAGTATATCAAGAACATCACCGACAGCATCGACATGATTTATCTCGGCGTTGGCTCTCCGTCGAACAAAGGACGGCTGCAAATCGCCTGCGACGGAAACATTTCCAGCGCGACGAAAATGGCGCTTTCTTCTATGGAAAATTGGAAGAAGGAAATCAAAAACGTGAACACGACAGGAATGTACACGATTTACACCGAAGCGAATTCCAAATTGCAGCTTTGCGTTCCTGGAAGCAATTTGATTTGCCTTTCCAAAGATTTGACGCCACAGCTCACGCTTTACGACAAGGAAGCCTCCTCGCAGGGAATCGCGTCGATTTTGACTGGTAGCGGCGCGATTTCTAACGCCTCAGAATGGAAGTCAAGCGAAGTCTACAAATTTGTTGGGGACGCGGAAACGAACAATGTGCGGATTTATATGGATACGCCGATCGCGTTCGTCACGAACCTTTTGGGCGTTTCGCTTTCCACTTCGATTTTCCAATTGAATTTATTGGAAGCTGATTTGACACTTTTGCCGAGCGGAAAATATTCGATTGACCTCGACATGGAATTCAAAAAGGATGGGCTTGTGGCGAAGGCCGCGTCTTTCTTGAACGTGGCTCTTCTTCTCACCGATTCAAAAGTTTTGATTACGGACGACAGCCATCTCAAGGTGAACGGCATCCAAGTTTCCATAGCGCAGCTCCAAAGAATTCTCGCCTTGAATTAGTTTTGACGGAGTGAAAATGGCGGACGGAAAAATCATACTGAAAGCCGAGGACCTTGACGGCTATCTTACGGCGCAGGATCAAGATGATTTGGCGCGGCTTTCGAAAATGTACAGCGAGGCGATGAAAAATTTTTCGCCGCTGGACAAAGCCGCCACCATCGCGCATTTCGACAAGATGGGGCATGCGATGCAGGAAATCCTCGCCGCGCATCCTTCGATAAAAGTTTTTTCTTTTGAAACAGGCGAAGAGGGAAGCCACGCCGAGGCGAGCCGCGTGATTTCGAAATTGCGCAACGTTGAGACAGACACGCACGAATTTATTTACTACACACAGCGCGCATACGAAATGCTTTTTCGGCTCGCTTTCACCGAGTCGCATTCCAAAAATAAAAATTACATTGTCGTGCCCACGCCCGTAACAAATCCCGTGCAAAATTTTTCTGTCCATAAAATTCCGAACATCGACGCGCAAATCGAAAATTCCGTGATGTGCGTGATGCTTCGCGGCGCGCTTTTGCCGAGCATAATAATGTCAAAGGAAATCGAAGAATATTCTTCGCACGGCTACGTAACGCCGTTCGCGCTTTTTAAAATCAACCGCGACGACACGAAAGGCGAAGTGGACATGCAATACATTCTCGACTTGAAAAAATCGTATTTCGATCTCGAATCGCTCGACGGAAAGGATTTGATTTTCGCAGATCCGATGAACGCTACGGGCGGCTCGCTTGTGACCGTCGTAAAATATATTTTGGATCAAGGCGTGCGCCCTCGCTCGATAAAATTTTTCAACATAATTTCCGCGCTCAAAGGAAGCCTTCGCGTTTCGCGCGCGCTAGAAAATTGCACTTGTTACACGCTTTGGATGGATCCCGCGCTGAATTCTTCGGCGTACATAATGCCGGGCTTGGGCGATGCTGGCGACCGTTTGAACGGAATGGACAAAAAAGAAAATCCGCGCAACATAATCCGCCTGATTGCGAATTACGGAAGCACGATTAACGGCTTGTACAAATCGCAGCTTTCAAAAATCGAATCCATGGTGCTGGAAGGACGATAGCGCGATGGAAAAAAAATCGTCGAAAAAAAATGCTTTCCGCGCATCAAGATTTTTTGTAGGAATTTTTTTCGT
Organism: uncultured Treponema sp.; assembly: GCA_947174385.1. Lineage (GTDB taxonomy): Bacteria > Spirochaetota > Spirochaetia > Treponematales > Treponemataceae > Treponema_D. Next base: position 1,748 of record CAMWIU010000154.1, on the reverse strand, counting down.
TTTTCTTTGCGGATGCAAGACGACGCGAATCTATGTTCCCGGCGAAAAGAAAGTCGTAATCGAAAACATTTACGGCGAATATTACGCCATCGCCGACGAATATTTCAAGTTGAAAAATTATTCGAAGGCCGCGGAATTCTACACGAAGTCTGCGTCGTCGGATGCCCTGCACAACGCCGCCATTTTCAATGCCGCTCGTTCTTTCGCGCTTGCGAAAAATTGGGATGAGGCGAAAAAAATCTATTTGGAAATCGAGGCGGCTGACGGCGAGAATTTCGAAGTGAAGCAAAGCCTCGCGTACATTTATGCAATGAGCGGCGAGTTCGAAAAGTCCGAGGAAATTTACAAAGGCTTGATCGAAGCAAATCCCGACTTGTGCGAGGCTCTCGTGAACTACACGATAGTGCTGCTCAGCCAGGAAAAATACGAAGACGCGAAGGCAAACCTTGATTTGCTGAAAGAAAAATTCCCGGACGAAGAAAAAATAAAATCGATTCAGGAAAAAATTACCGCGTGGGAAGAAAGCAACGCACCCGATGACAGCGCGGAAATTCCTGATGAGTTAAAATCAATGTGATCGGCATGTCGTAATCGCGCAAGCGTCGGAACAGAGCTTTCCGCGCGAATCAATTTTGTCCGCTTATGTATTTCCTGTATTTTTCGGGATTGACCCTGAATGCCACGATTGGCGAACTTTCGTCTTCGCTTGCATGGAACAAAGCTTGCTCGGCTTCCGTCTTGAGGCGATCCACGGAAATCAATCGCAGCGAGCGGCTTGAAATTCCGATAATGGGCTTTGCCTTTTGCTTTTCTTCTTTCAAAATGTCCATGAGCGACGAATACAATTTCTCCGCGCTTTGCATCGCGCCGTCAACATCCTTGTCCTGAACGATGGCCGCAAAGCCGTCATCCTTGTATTCAAAAATGAAATCTTTGTATTGGAATGTTTCCAAAATTGCACCGCAGATTTTCGAATAGCATTCATATTCCGAAGTGATTCCCGGAATCCGAACGATGACAAGTGCCAAATCTTGCTCGCTGGAAGCGGCGCGAACAAGTTCGCTTTCAAGACGTTGCGAAAGATACGATTCCCATCCAAATCCGCTCGCGGGTGAAAACAAGCCTTGCTCGTCATTTTCGGAGGTTTCGGAAATTTGTTGCGGAGCGAGCGTTTGCCCTTGCGATGCCAGCGGAATGTCGCTGTCTTTTTGCGCGTCGATATTTTTTTCGGAATCATCTTGCGTTGAATTTTTTTCGCTTTCAAAATCAGAATTGTCCAAGACAGGATTTTCAGGAAGTGCTTCTTTTGAATTTTCTGCAACATCGTTTCCGTCAAATTCGCTCGGAAGATTTTCTTCTTCAATCGTGCCTTCGCTTTCTTGCGAATTTTTTTCGTCCGAAAAATTTTCGTTTTCTTCTTCCGGCAAATCAATGTCGCCTTCAAGTGAATTTTCTTCGCCGAAAGTGTCGTCATCAAAAAGCGAGTCATGATCATCGCCACTTTTTTTTGTCTTCGTGTCGGATTCCGAAAGATAAAGGTACATCAACAAAATGCATGCCGTGAGCGTTCCTGCCAAAATTACGATAAAAGCGATTTTGGCGCGATTGAAAATCATTGTCGGAGAAAGCGCGTAGATGTTTGCGGAAAGCGCGATCCTCGCGCCGTCGCCGCCTGCGATCCGTGTGCTGAAAGTTTTTACGAAAAATGAATTTGATTTTGCGGGAACAGATGGATACTGGTAGACTTC
>CAMWIU010000153.1 GCA_947174385.1 uncultured Treponema sp. | reverse complement strand
ATTGATTGGTACGGCGATGCTCGCGGCATTGCTCGCGACTTCCGCCTTCGCGGAGGTCTCTTTCGGCGCGTTTCTCAGAAACCTTGTCACGCCCATCGCCTATAACGGCAAAGATGTTGTTGCGGGAATCAACAACCCATGGGGTGGCTGGAGATACTCGAGAATCGGTTTTGACTATACGAGCGACGATGAGAAACTCGGCATTAAATTAGGTATTGCGATTGATGATGGCAACAAGCTCAACACTTTCACACCCAACTATATGTGGGCAAAGCCTTGGGACTGGCTCAGAATCTCTGCTGGAAGTTACTCCGACAACGACACAGGACTCCGAAGCGACCTCTGCTTCGGTTCTTGGACATGGCTTCGTCCAGGTAACGCGGTCTCGTATGGAGAAGGCATCACGTTCGACGACACGGATGGAACTGGCTTGCGCCTCCAGCTCTTCCCGGTAGACGGCTTGCACATCGCGGCGATCATTCCATACAGCTCTTCGTTCACCAAGGTTGAGGATGTCTACAAGAACACGCAGGTGGCTGCTGGCTATACCATCGAGGACATCGGTACAATCAAAGTGCAGTGGAAAGGACAGTCTACGACTGCGGTCAAGACTGAGGCTGGAAAATGGAAAGATAAGGACGGAAAAGATGCAACCGTCTCTATTTCATCTGTAACTGATTACGAGGATAAATTGGCGGAGGGATATACATACACTCCAGCTGTGAAAGGCGAGGCAAGCAGCGTCAAAAACTTGTTCGGAGTGGCGTTCGATCTCACTGCGATAGACGGCATGTTCCTCACGGTTGGCGCAAAGCTCACTATCACAGATAAGAGCGACAACAACAACTACGTTGTAGCCCTCGGTTGGTCTTACAATGTGGCGGACGCGCTCACGCTTTTCGTGGATGCTTCGGCAAAGTTCTTCGGCAACTCTGACAACGATCCCAATGCTGGCGCGGCCGTTGGAATCAACTACGCCTTTGCTGACGCTCTCAATTTGGATGCCGAAGTTCGCTGGCTTCACACAGGCGCGACCAAAACTGCGAAATCTTCAGAAGGTATTTCGTTCCTCGTTGGCTTGAACTATGCCTTGAGCAGCAACGGAGATCTCGGAATCGGTTTCCAGGGACATTACAAGGGTGCGCTTCAAGGCGTGAAAGCGGAAGGCGATTTTTCTTGGGCAGTGCCTATCAAATTTTCAATTTTCTTCTAAAAGAATGTTTTGGAATATGCGCCTTTGGCGCATGTTCCGAAGCATAGAAAGCCCGAAAGATGCTCCGCGAGCGCGGAGCATCTTTTTTTTTGTGTGGGCTTCCAGTTTCGATGCTCGTTCCGCTATTTGTAGACTTCTCTTCGATGGGCGATGTGTAAAACTGTTACAAGAATTTTCTCGTCCTCGATTTCGCATACAAGCCTGTAATCGCCCACTCTATAACGCCATCTGCCAGCAAGGTTTCTGACAAGGGCTTTTCCAGTAGAGCGGGGATTTTTCATTCCTTGGAGTTTCACTATGAAATTTTGTATTTGCTTTTGAATTGGGGTATCAAGTTTCAAGAATTCCTTTTTTGCTTTTTCGGCAAATTCGACTGTCATAATCCAGCCTCTGCGAAAACTTCATCTGCGGAGTATGTTCTTTGTTTTCCGCTTCGGATTTCTGTAAGAACTTGCTCCGAAAGATAAATATCCTCAAGGTCGTCAAGGTAATCTTCCAAAAGCAAATTGTAATAAAAGCTTGTAGGCCTGTGAGTTGCCTTTGCGAGAAAATCAATCCTGCGCTTCAATTCTGGTTTTGTTCTGAATGTCGCGGTCGCCGTCTTTGCCATAATTGCCGCTCCTTATAATTAGTTGCTGCTTTTAATTGTTCCTTATGTGACACATTGTAAGCATTGTATTACAATGTGTCAAGCCGCTTTTTGTTTTTCTAACTCTAGCCCATTTCGAATTACGTCGCGATGCCTATTCCCATCCGAATGTCGCGGGCGGCTTGTTCGTGAGGTCGAAGAAGACCGCGTCGCAAAAATCAAGCGCGGCGATTTTCCGCACGATTCCTTTCAGCAGTTCTTGTGGTAGTTCCGCAAATCGCGCCGTCATCACGTCTTCGCTCACCACGGGGCGCAGCACAAACGACGCGCGGTTTTCGCCGCTGGAATACGGAAGCGCGATTGTCAAATGCTGGAAAATTTTTCCGTATTCGCCGCTTTCGTGGAGCGCGTTCAAAACGATGTCGTCCACTTCGCGGAGCTGGTCGAGTCGCGCCTTCGTGCAGAATCCTTTTTGCAATTCCAGTTGCGCCCCCTCCTTTTGGTAGAGGCGAATCACGCAGCGATTTATGTAGCTCGAACTGTTCGTGATTTGCACCGAAGCCGAGTCTAGCTTTTCCCACAATTTCGGCAGGTGGAAAAATCCCCCTCCTTCATTGCCGAACGAGATCACGGCAGGAAATCTGTACGTGCGGAAGTCGCCTTGCACGCCCACCGAGCGCACGGGCAAAATGAATTTTTCGAGGCTTTGCGTGCAATGCTCGCAAAATTGCGTGAAGCGGATTTTCGAAATTTCTTCACTTGCTTTTTTGAATTCTTCCTGGTCGTTTTCGGAAAGAGAGCCTTGCGTGCACAATACGTTTATCGAAAGACCGGGGCCAGGGAAGGGGTGGCGCATTACGAGCGCGTCGCTCAAGCCCAATTTTTTTCCGATGGCGCGAACTTCGTCCTTGTACAAATCCTTGAGCGGCTCGATGACCATTCCTTTTTCGATGAGAGTTTGAATTCCCTGGACGCGATTGTGATGCGTTTTTATCGTGTGGGAATTTTTCGTTCCGCCCGATTCGATGATGTCGGGATAAAGCGTTCCTTGCGCGAGCATCCATTCTTCGGAATCAAGATTTTGTTCCGCGAAAAATTCGTCACGGACGCGAATGAAATTTTCGCCGACGGCCATTCGCTTTTCCTGCGGGTCGGTTATTCCTGAAACCGCGTTCAAAAAACTTTGCGAGGCATCTTTGCAAATGAAATTCTCAAAACCGAATTCCTTGTAGGCGCGTTCGACTTTCGCGCTTTCATTCTTGCGCATAAAGCCGTTGTCGATGTGCAATCCCAAAACGCGCTTTTGTCCGAGGGCGCGATTGAGCAAAGCGAAAGCCACCGTGGAATCCACGCCGCCGCTCAAAAAGAGAAGCACGTTTTTTTCCGCGCCGTTTTTGCAAGAGTCGCGCCTGATGTTTTGCAGAATCGTTTCGAGCACTTCGTCCTGATTCCAATTTTTTTGCATTCCGCAAATGCCGGCGAAGTTTTCAAGGATTTTGTTTCCGCACGGAGTGTCCTTCACTTCGCAATGAAATTGAAGTGAAAAGCGCATTTTCGAAAGATTCTGCGTGGCGGCAAAGCGGCAATCTTTTGTCGCGCCCACGGTTTCGAAACCCGCGCCCATTTCCGCCACTTCGTCCTGATGGCTCATCCAAACTTGCTGTTCACAAGCGGAATCAATTCCTGCGAAAAGCGGGCAGTTTTTCTGCACGTCGATTTTCATCATCGCAAATCCGAATTCGCCGGTCTGCGCTTTTTGGATTTTTCCGCCGTAGCCTTTTTGCAAAACATAGTGTCCGTAGCACAATCCCAAAATCGGGATTTCAAGCTCCAAAATTTTCGGATTGAATTGCGGCGCGCCTTTTTCGTAGATGCTCGCAGGTCCTCCGCTCAAGACAATTCCTTTGGCGTTTTTGAATTCCGAAACGTCGGCGGAAGGCATCGCGATTTCCGAATAGTAGCCGAGCGCGCGAAATCGCTTCGCAATGAGATGCGCGTATTGGCTTCCAAAATCAAGCACGACAATTTTTTGCCGCGCGGATTTTTCCGATTGCGCGCGCGTCGCGTTTTCTTTCGCGTTCGTGGCGATAAAATTTTTTTCAGCGTTCATTGAAATTATTGTATCACATTTTTCGAAAGCGTGGAAGAGGTATTTGGGCGTGGGGGAAGTCTCCCCCTCGCTCCCAAGTCAAGTCGCTTCGCAAATGCCCCTGCAAGCAGTGTCA
>CAMWIU010000152.1 GCA_947174385.1 uncultured Treponema sp. | reverse complement strand
AAAAGTTCATCAATCGCATTTACATTCTCTTTCAGATTTACCTTTTGTATCATTGCTCCCCACACACATTACCGCATGAATCACTGCGTTGTTACGCGCCGCCTTTGCGCGTTCAAAACTTTCGCATTGTCCATTTTTTTCCAGTTTCTCGCCACGTCATAAGGAGTTTCGCCTGAAACATTCATCGCGTTTTTGTCCATGCCCAAATCCAAAAGGCGTTCAAGGGTTACCGTGTCCGCCAATCGGGCGGCATAATGCAAAAGGGTGTTGCCGCGCACGTCGGTTTTGTCCTTCGCATATTTTACGATGTATCCCAAAAGTTCGCCGCTTTTTTCTTTGAATGTCAATGTCACGGCGTTGTCGCCTTCGGAATTTATTTCGATAAAAGGATTCGCACCTTTTTTCAGGAGCAAGGAAGCCTTGTCCTTTTGTCCGCTCGCCACCGCCAGCGAAAGTGGCGTGTAGCCGGATGTGTTTCGCGTGTCGAACGGATAGCCGTTTGCCACAAGCGAATGTATCACCGAATCAGCAGCGCGCGATTGCACCGCGATGTGCACTGGCGTGTTTCCGTCCGAGTCCGTCAGCATCTTGTCCCTGCCTAAAACCGCATACATCAAACTTCTTTCTTTTGGGAACGTAAGCGCGAACGGAGTCATGCCGTCTTTGTCGCGGATGAGCGGATTTGCTCCCGCCTTGCGAAGCTCGTCGATTAGTTTCTTGTCGCCTAAAGCGACGGCATCATGATATGGCGTTCTTCCGTTTATATCCTGAATCTGCGGATTTGCATTCGAAGAAAGCAAAAGTTTTACCATTTCATAATTGTTCGCCCTTACCGCTCCGCTCAATGCCGTGCGTCCGGAAGTGTCGAAACTGTTCGGATTCGCTCCGCGCGAGATGAGGAAACTTGCCATCGAAATGCTGTCTTCGACCGCGGCTTCGTCAAGCGGAGTCTTTCCGGCTATGTTCTGCGCGTTTATGTCAATGCCCAAATTCGCGAGCTGTTCCGCGGCGGAAAGCGCGTCCCACCTGACCGCCACATGGAGCGCGGAACTTCCCAAATTGTCGCGCTCCTGAATCTTCGCGCCATTTTTCGCGAGCGTCATTATCGTGCCCGGATTATCGGATTTTGCCGCGCTGAAAACCGGAGTCTCGCCATTTCCGTTTTTGGCATTGACGTCGCATCCTTTTTGAATCAGGAATTCGAGCGTCTCTTCGGGAAGCTTCCATTCCGCCGCATAGTGCAGGACGGTGTTTCCGCTTCCGTCCACCAAAGCGATTGTATCGGAATTCAAAACCCATTGCTTGCTGCCGTTCTTGCTTTCGAGCGCAAGGCGCAGCGGCGAAACGTTTTTGTTGTTCGCGGAAAAAAAGTCCGCGCCACGGGAAAGCAGGAGTTCCCCTGCGTTGCGATTGTTCTTTTTCACCGCGATAAAAAGCGCACTCTCTCCGTCCCTGTTGCGGGCATTTATGTCTGAGCCAAGGCTCGCTATGTATTCGATCTTTGAAAAATCCGCGTTTCGCTTCAAGGCAATAATGAGCGGCGTGTTACCTTCCGAGTCCGTCGAAGATACGTTCTTTTCGATAACCAAATATTTGTACATATTGTCATTTCGCCCCAAGACACTGATAAGAGGCGTCACTTCTTTCGCGTCCTTTGCATGAATGTCCGCGCCGTTCATCGTGTAGAAAAGCACTTGCTGCACGTTGTTGTGCTTAATCGATGTGGCCAGCGGAGTAAGCCCGCGTTTGTTCCTGGCATTTACGTCCGCCCCCGCCTTTATCAATTTTTCGAGTATTTGCGTGCGCATTGCCGTCATCGACGCTATGTGCAAAACCGTGTCGCCGTACATATCCTTTTGATTTACGCTCGCGCCATGAGAAAGCAAAAGGTCATAGATTTCAGTCTGCTTTTCCGGCGACACCAAAATCAAAAGCGGTGTTTTTCCCAAACTGTCCTTGCACTCCACGTCCGCGCTTTTTGAAAGCAACTGGCGAGCGATTTCAATGTTGCCGTATCGCACCGCCTCATGCAAAGGCGTCGTGCCCGAAATGTCCTGCGCCTTTATGTCCGCGCCATTGTTCAGAAGATACTGGGAGATTCCACTATGTCCATAAATCGCGGCAAGGTGAAGCGGAGTCTGCCCGTCGTCCATTCTGATAGAAAGATTTCTTTGGACTACGGCTTCCTCAAAATATTTTGCGTCGCATTCGACTTTTTCCGCTCCCGCAAGCAGCAAATCCGCCGCGAGTTCCGCGCAGATCAATGTCTCAGGATTTTTCAGCGCAAGGGCAAGCGGAGTTTTCTGCGCCGAATTCTTTTTGTTGATGTCAATCTTTTTATGTATGCAATATCCCAGCGCCTTTTGATTGCGAGTGAGGACAAAATAATGCACGATTCCGTTTCCGTCGTTCGAGTCGCGCAAAAGCGAAGTCTTTTCGTTTATCATTATGTCATAATAGAGGTCGTTTTTCGTAATGGCGATTTCAAGCGCGCTTTTTCCTTTGGCGTTCAGCGCGAAAATGTCCGCGCCCAAAGACGTGAGGGCGCGCGCAGCTTCATACGCGTCGTTCTCTATAGCGACATGCAGCGGAGTATCGCCGGATTTATTTTTCAACTCCGTGTCCGCGCCCTTCACTATCAGAAAGATCACCAAGTCGGCTTCGTTGAGTTTGGCGGCCACGTGCAGCGCAGTATTGCCTTCTTTGTCTGCATTGTTTATTTCGGCCTGGTTCGTAAAAAAACTTTTAGCCTTTTCAATTTCGCCAGCCATAATAAGTTCTTGTACCGTTTTCGTAGATTTACATCCGCCCAAAAGCAATGCAAGCGAGAAAAAAGAAAACGCCGTCAAAATGACAAATAGATTATTTTTCATCGAGTATACCTCGCGAGAAATTTTTATTCGTGCGGAGAGTCTCATACCCCGACGCTCGCGCAAGAAACTGTGTTGCGAATAGCGTCGTAATAAAGGGTATAAAATCCGACTGCGACACCTTATGAGAACAACATATCTTGTCGCTCGCGCTTGAAACTTCGTTGCGAATAGCGTCGGGATATGTTGATTCTATTTTAATTTTCGGGAAAAAAAGTCGCCGAGTTTAGAATTTACTTTTTGCATTTCCGACAGTTTATCGTGCCGACTCCTGTGGGTGCCTTGCGCGGTTCACACTTGGGATTTTACAATTTATCTCCTATGACGGAATCAACACAATGTGCAAAACAAGAAACGAATGCCGCCGTCATCGTTCAGACATACTGACAGCCTCAACCGCAACACTTCCGCCCCTCACAATCTCAATCCTGTTCGCAAACTTTCTTTTCAACAAAGCTATTAAATCATCATTCCTGTTTTCTGTCTGCGTACATTCCAAAAGGACGGTAGTGCCATCATAGTCAATAATTGCAACTTCGAATATTTTTGAAATGCGAAACAGTTCCGTTATGTCTGCATCTGAACAATGATTCACCTTAACAAATAAGATTTCTTTCATGTGGATAGGCGTATCGGTATAATCCACCACTTTGATTACCTCAACGCTTCTGTCGAGCTGTTTTTTTATCTGCTCAAAAGTCCTGTCATCACTTGTCAAGCTAATCGTCATCCGTGATATGGTACTGTCCTCAGTCACTCCGACTGTCAAGCTGTCCAGATTATAAGATTTTCCAGAAAACAAACCCGAAATACGGGCGAGTACGCCTATTTCATTTTCAACAAATAAACAAATCCATCTCTTTTTCATTCTCTGCCATCCTCTCTTTCCAAAATCATGTCATGAAGGGAGTTCCCCGGCGGAACAATCGGCATGACATTGACTTCTCTGTCTATGATAAATTCAATAACCGTAGGTGTTTTTGTATGCTGTTTCGCACTTGTCAAAGCTGATTCTATATCTTCTGCCTTTGTGACACGGATTCCTTTTGCACCATAACTTTCTGCCAGTGCAATGAAATCTGGCGTATATTCTGGGCAACAATGTTTAGGCTGGTTACAACCTATTTCACAGCTTCTCCGATAGCGCATACAGGTACTCGAATATCGCCTGTCATAAAACATTTCCTGCCACTGCCGCACATTCCCTAAATATCCGTTATTCAGTA
>CAMWIU010000151.1 GCA_947174385.1 uncultured Treponema sp. | reverse complement strand
TTGTCGCGCTGATTTTTTTCCATCCTTTCCTCTCGTTCGTGGAATTTCTCACGCCGAAAAATGCGAACATCGCGATTCGAATTTCAATTTTGCACACGGCATTTAAAACAATTTCTACGATTTTGTTCCTGCCTTTCACAAATCAAATCGTGGCGATTTCCGAAAAAATCATCAAGGAAAATGCGAAAGACAAAAACAGTTTTTACAGACTCGATTATGTGGAAAGCGCGCTAGGAAAAGAAAATGTCGGCGCGTACATTGTTCGCGCGGAAAAGGAAATCGCGAACCTCACGGATTTGGCCACGGAAATGTTCGACAGAATTCAAATCGGCTTAAAAAAGCGCGACCAAAAATTCATCGACGAACATCTTGAGCAAATCGAGCGCGCGGAAAATTATGCCGACCAAATGCACGAGCAACTTTCGCGATACATAGTTCACATCGAGCATCTCGCCGTAAACGAAAAGCAGCTCAACAATCTTTCGATTATGCTTTCGATTATCGGCGAATTGGAAAGCATGACCGACGAATGTTTGAGCATCGGACTTTTGCTGAAACGTTCCATCGAAAAAAATATGCAATTCGAAGCCGAGGACACCGACCGCCTTATTCCTTATGTCGAACTCGTTCGGCAATTTTTGCAATTCATTCACATCAACATCAACAAACATTTGGACGCGAAAAAACTTGAAATGGCAAAAGAGCTGGAAGACCAAATCGATTTGTTCCGAAAGAATTTGAAACGAATCGCGCGAAAGCGTTTGGAAAAAGGCGCGGACGTAAAATCGGAATTGCTTTACATCGACCTTGTTCGGCAAATCGAAAAAATCGGCGACAGGGCGTTCGGAATCGCGGAGGCTCTCGGACAAACCGCCTGATTTTCGGCTTCGACCAAAAGCGCAAATTTTTTCAAGAACGCGCGACGATGACGCGCTTTTGTCCTTCCAAGTCGCGCACGATTTCCACGCCGTGAAAATTGTGAAGCCGCAAAAAATCGGCGGCGGCATCCGCGTTGTATTCGCCCGTTTCCATCAAAAAAATTCCATTCGGCGAAAGATGATTTTTCGCTTCGAGCACAAGCCTTCGCGCCACTTCAAGACCGTCATTCGTTCCGCTGAAATCACCGTTCGAAGAAATGTCGCCGTCCAAAGCCAAAAGCGGCTCGCCTCGTCCGTCCGCCAAAAGTGCGCGCGCTTCTTCGTGCGGAACGTAAGGCGGATTTGCCAAAATCGCATCGAACGAAAACGGCACGGCTTCGAACAAATTGCTTTGAACGAATTTCACGCGCGAAATTTCCGCGCCGCGCAAAAGCATCTCGGCATTTTTTTTCGCAACGTCCAACGCGTCTCGGCTTATATCCACCAGCGTAAATTGTGGCAAACTTTCAAACGGCACGCGCTCATCGTCCGCGAGCGTTCGCAAAACGCTCAACGCAACGCAGCCGCTTCCCGTGCACATGTCGCAGATGGTGAGAATAGAATTTTTATTCGCGGAAATTTTTTCGGAAATAATTTCTACGGCGCGCGCCACAAGAATTTCCGTGTCTGGCTTTGGAAGCAAAACATTTTGATTTACAAAAAAATCGTATCCGAAAAATTCTTTTTTTCCGACAATGTATGCCACCGCCAAACCTTGCTCGCGAGCGCGCGTCCATTCGGCGATTTTTTTTTCCTGCGATTCTTCGAACGCGAGATTTTTATTCATCAGAATGAAAGTTTTGTCTTTGCCCAAAATTTCCTGCAAAAAAATTTCGGCATCCAAAAAAGGCGTTTGCGAAATTTTTTCTATTTTTTTCACGATGAATTTTTTCGCTTCAAAAATCGTCATTATTGCAATTTTTTTTCGGACAATTAAGGGAAAAAAGCGCGCGCTAAAGTTCACTCACGTCGGCTTTGAGCTGTTCTTCCTTCGCGTACACGTTGAGCGCGTCGAGCATTTCGTCCATCGCGCCGCCCATAAATCCAGGCAAATTGTGCAACGACAAATTTATGCGATGGTCGGTGACGCGATCCTGCGGAAAATTGTAAGTACGAATTTTTTCACTTCGCGCGCCCGAGCCGACCATGCTTTTTCTCGCGTCGGCGCGTTCGGCCTGCCGCTTGCTTTCTTCCAAATCAAAAAGTCGCGCGCGCAAAACTCGCCACGCCTTTGCCTTGTTTTTTATTTGGCTTTTTTCGTCCTGCTGAATTACGACGATTCCAGTTGGAATGTGAGTGAGCCGCACCGCGCTATCCGTCGTATTGACGCACTGCCCGCCAGGGCCTCCCGCCCGCATCACATCCACGCGAACATCTTCCGGCTTGATGTCGATTTCGGTTTCCTCGGCTTCCGGCAAAACGGCCACGGTCGCGGTAGAAGTTTGAAGGCGACCTTGAGATTCGGTTTGCGGAACTCGCTGAACTCGATGAACGCCACTTTCCCAACGCAAAGTTCCGTAGACAAATTTTCCGCTGATCGAAGTTACGATTTTATTGAAGCCGCCCACTTCCGTTTCCTGCGCTTCCATCGTTTCAGTTTTCCAGCCTTTGCGTTCGGCAAGATGAACATACATTTCCCAAAGGTCGCGCACAAAAAGCGTTGCTTCGTCGCCGCCAGCCGCCGAACGAATTTCCAAAATTATATTTTTTTCATCAAGCGGATCAGGCGGAATGAGTTTCATTTTTATTTGCTCTTCCAATTGCGGCTGGCGTTCTTCCAGCGTGCGCAATTCTTCGCGAGCCATTTCCTTCATTTCAACATCGTCTTCTTCGGTGATTAAAATTTTCGCCTCGCTGATTCCAGAAAGCAATTTTTTGTATTCGTCATAAAGCGCGCAAACTTCGCCCAAATAATTATTTTCGCGCATCACTTCTTTATATCGTGTTTGGTCTTTCACCAAATTTGCGTCCATAATTTGTTCTTTTACAACTTCGTATCGAGCGGCGCAACTTTCAAGTTTTTTCAACAAATCCATAGAAAAATATTTTAGCATTTTCGCTAGATTTTTTCAATGGGATTTGTTATGATAAATTATGAATTCTTCAGACGAAAAAAACGAAAATGGCGCGCGCGCTAAAAGCGGAGTCGTCGCAATCATCGGGCGGCCGAGCGCGGGAAAATCAACTTTTTTGAATTCGGTTTGCAAACAAAATGTTTCGATTGTTTCGCCGATGCCGCAGACCACGCGAAATTCAATTCGCGGAATTGTAAACGAAGCGCAAGGGCAAATCGTTTTCATCGACACGCCCGGCTATCATCAGAGCGAAAAAAAATTGAATTTGAAATTGCAGGAAAACGCGAAATCCGCGCTTGACGGTTGCGATGCGGTTTTGTATTTGATCGACGCGAGCCGCGCTCCGGGCGAAGAAGAAAAATTGACTTCGGACTTGCTGAAAAAATTTTCGCAAAAAATTGTCGTCGCAATAAACAAAGTAGATTTGACGAACGCGGATTCACAAAAAGCCGCCGAATTCGCAAAAAGCGAATTTCCTGAAATTCCCGAAAATCGAATCGTAAAAATTTCCGCAAAAAAATCAAGCGGACTTGACGCGGCGCTCGCGGCGATTTTTGAAATTCTTCCTGAAGGCGAAAAACTTTATCCCGAAGATTTTTACACCGACCAAGAAGTGGGATTTCGGATTTCTGAAATAATTCGCGGCGAAGCGATAAATCGGCTCGAGCAAGAAATTCCGCATGCGATTTACGTTGAAATTGCCGACATGGAATTCAAGAACGATGGCAAAAAATTATGGGTGCGCGCGTTTTTGTGCGTGGAACGCGAAAGCCAAAAAGGAATCGTCATCGGAAAAGGCGCGGCGATGATAAAAACAATCCGCCTAGAATCGCTGAAAAAATTGGGCGAAATTTTCGACTACAAAATCGATTTGGATTTGAGCGTAAAAGTTGACAAAAATTGGCGGCAGCGCGACAAAGCGCTTGGAAAAATTTTGGGATAAAAAAACAAAATCGAAGCGCGCAAAAAAAATGTGCTTGGATTTAATTTGTGTTTGCAAATTTTTTGTGCAAACACAAATCTTGTCGAAAAGCCATGCACAATTTTGCGCGAATTTGAAAGAAAGCAAAATCAATTCAAAAACAAAAGTTTACATTTCCTTCAAATGAAAGACCGCGCGAGCGAGCTAAAGCGAAATTTTTTTTGTGGTGGTGTGTGTGGGGG
>CAMWIU010000150.1 GCA_947174385.1 uncultured Treponema sp. | reverse complement strand
GTTTTCGCAAGAAAACTCGAACTGAAAATCCGCAAAGTGCTTCAATGCGAATCGTCATAAGTTTGCACCGCAAACGCGGGAAAAGTCCGCACTTATAACATAGGAATTTTTTGAGAGAATTCCGCATGAAGATAAAAAAATTTATTTTTTTCAGAAAAAAATCGCGTTATGCTAGCAAGTTTTTTAAGAGGGTTTGATTTAAATTTCTAAAACCGAATTGACGCTACATGTTTTTCACGAGGTGAACCATATATAGCTGCACATACATATAAAGCGAACTTTGATCGTGGATTTGCTGCATGCTCGGCGACTTGCAGAACGTTTCGGCAAGATTTTGGATTCTGTCAATCGTAAAACTTTTCGAATTGATGGAACGCACGATTTTTCTCGTGTAGTCGCGTATGAGCGAATTCACGTCGTTCGTAAGGTTGAGAGATGCTTCCTTCGTTATCATTATGTTCCATTGCTTTCGATATAGATTCAGTTCGCGCTCGATTGTAGAGCCTTCGGGAACGAGGCTTTGCTCGAGTTTTGCGGCGGCCGAAATCAGCGCGGCTTTTTTGGACTTTGACTTTGATTTGGAAGATGATTCTTCCTGCGTCTCGGATTCATCGGCGGCATTGTTCTTTGATTTTTTTTCCGCATTATTTTTTTTGCTGAACAATTTTGCGATCCATGAGAAAAATGGAATCGTGTACCAAAACGGCAGCAAGATTTTCGCGTCATATAGGATTGTCTGGCGGCTGAGCATTAGAAGCGTGGCGTAGGGGAGCAGGTCGTCGCCATAGAAAAGGTGCGACTGCGAGTTTTCCTTTTGCGACGACGCGCTAGACATTTCCATATTAAGCACGCTGAGGAAAGTCGCGTTCAAAAGAGAGTAGAGTATCGGAGAAAGTTTCTCCACTTCCTTTTCCAGCCGCGCGTTGAACGCCTTGTCGTCGTTCATTTCAGGAAGCGTCTTGTATTCTTTTAAAGTATCGTACCATTCCTGCTTGAGCGTGTCGTGAACCGAATCGTGAAGCTCGTCGCACATTCGGAGCACCAAAGGAAAAACTTTTTCCTTGTATATGAAATAGCGGCTGCCGCTCGCCGTCTTGAACACCAGCAAATTCGGAAGCTTGTTTTTGAGCGCGTCCGTAGTTTCCTTTTCCAAAAATTGCTTGAGTGCCTCGTCGGAATATTGACCTTGAAGCGGAACGCCCTTCGCGTCGGTGAACTTCAAGATTGCGTCCATCGTAAAATAGAACGGCGGCTGCTTCATTTGGTTTTGCACCGATTTGAGCGCGAGTTCCTGCTGCATTGTCTTCGCGGATTCGTTCTTGTAGAAAGCCGCGACGATTTCCGCTATGGCGATGGCTTGAAGTATGCTCACGTCTTCCTGCGTGAAATCCTTGACTTTCTCGTAATCCTTCTTTATGAAATGGCAGAGCTGTCCCCAAAAATAGTAGCAGTCGCTCGAAGTGCGAAGCGATTGCATAGTCTCTTCGGGATTTTTTATGAATTGGTTGAAAAAATTCTTTACGGAAATTTCCTTTCCCGGATTTGAAATCGAAAGTTTTTTCAGATAGTAGTCGTGCGACTCGGCTTTGGAAAGCATTATGTGTATTTTTTGGAAACTGACGTTCACCAAAAGCGAAATCGGAGTGTCGCCTGGAAATACCACCGAGGGCAAATCCATCGGAACTACGATCGCATAGAGATTCCTGTCGCCGCCATCCTGCTTTTTGAGCAGTTCGAAAATCAAGTCGGTGTATTCAGCCTTGACGAGCAAATTTTCCGGAGTGCGCTTCGGCAAATCCTGAACCGTTGGAAAAGTGTCCTTTGGATTTTTCTGAAGGTCTGCGTAACGCTTGCCGAAAATCGAGTTGAAGTAACCGGCAACGAAAATTTCCTTTTTGGAAGGATTTGAATCCAAAATTGTCGCCTGGCGCGAGTTTTCGAGCTGCTCCAAAGCCTTGTCCATCTGCGGCACGGGATTTCCCAAGTATACCGCAAGGTCGGGAAGCTGCTCAATATTATGCTGGGCGTAGCGTTTGAGATAGTCGGCAAAATCTGAATACGATACGAAAGGTGAGTTCTGTTTTATCGCGTAGAATTTTAGCAAAACTCCCATATCACTTGTGGCAGCCATTTTTTTATTATAGCACGAAACGCGCAAATAATCAAGCATTATATTGCAATTTATTTTGGGAGAAGGAACACCCCTTTTTATATTGCAAAGTGCGCGTTTTTTTGATAAAATGAAAATCGAATTTTTTGGAGCCCCTTACGGTAGCGAAGCGGTGCAGAGGCTAGCCCCAGCGGTAGCGAAATTCGCAGCTGCTTGCTTGAAATTAAAATTTATTTTTGGAGGAAAAATGCTTTCGTCGAGAATGGAAAATCTTCATCCCTATGTGCCTGGCGAACAGCCGCGCGACAGGGAATACATAAAGCTTAACGCAAACGAAAATCCGTATCCGCCGAGTCCTGCCGCTTTGGAACGTGCGATTGAATGGATAAAAACTTCGCCGCAAAGCCTCGCGCTTTACGCCGATCCCGATTCGCTTTCCTTGCGAAAAAAAATTGCCGCGATGCTGAACGCAACAGGCGGCGTGCTTTCGCGCGCGCGGATTTCGGGAGAAAAAATTTCGCCTTGCGAATGCGACGAAATTGGATTTGAAATCACGGACGAAATGATTTATGCCGGAAATGGAAGCGACGAGGTGCTCTCTTTTCTTTTTTATGCGTTTTTTGATTCGGCTGAAAAATTGATTTCGCCGGAATTTTCGTACAGCTTTTATCCTGTGTACTGCGGATTTCATTCTATTCAAATGGAAAAAGTTCCGCTTTTGAAAGACTGGCAAATCGATGTGGACGAAATGATTTCTCGCGCGAAAAAATTTCACGCGCCGACAATCCTCGCGAATCCGAACGCGCCCACTTCCCTTTGCCTTTCGCGCGCGCAAGTTCGCCGAATGCTTGAAGAATGTCCGCGCGACAGGGCGTTCGTGGTGGACGAGGCTTATGTGGATTTCGGCGGCGAATCGTGCCTTCCGCTTTTGTGCGATTTTGAAAACCTCGTGATTGTCCGGACGTTCAGCAAAAGCCTTTGCGCTGCTGGAATGCGCCTCGGATATTTGGTCGCGAATCCGAAAATGGTGCAGGCCGTTCTCACCGTGAAAAATTCCGTGAACCATTTTCCGATCGACGCTTTCGTGCAATATTTTGGAAGCGCGGTTTGCGAGAACGTTCCGTATTATGCCGAATGCGCGAAAAAAATTGTTGCGCAGCGAGATGATTTTTCGGACTTTTTGCGCTCGCGCGGATTTTTCGTTCTTCCTTCGAGCACGAATTTCCTTTTTACGAAAAAAGACGGACGCTCTGGAAAGGCGATGTACGAGTCTCTCAAAAAAGAAGGAATTTTGGTGCGAAGGTTCGACACCGAAGGAATCGAAGAATTTCTTCGAATCACGGTCGGCACGGAAGGGCAGACGTCGGCTTTGAAACGCACAATGGAAAAATTGGATTTTTGATGAAAAGCAAAAATCGCCGCGCGGATTTTTTCAATCGCGAATTTGAATCTAAAATGAAAATGCGAAAGTCTGTCAAAAATTTTTTTGTTCTCGCCGCGCTTGTTTTTGCTGCGCGAAATTACGTTGCTTTTGCGGAAGACCTTCACGACAAACTGCCCGACAATTTTCTTGAGGTGAAAATAATTTCACCCGAAGAAGAAATGCGATATGAAATCAATTTTTCAATTTCGTCAATTTTGTTCGAGGAGCGGAACGCCATTCGGGAACGCTGCGCGGAAACGAAATTCGTCGAATATTTCGGAACAATTTGCCTGAACGAGCGGAAATTATTTCGCGAGCCGTATTCGGCATGCAAAAATTTTTGCTCTGGAGAAATGTATCTTGTTACGCTGGATTCCGTCTCATTGCCGGAATGCAAGCTTGCGCATATTGACGGGCGCGAAACAGTAAACTTTGACAGCGAGCGCGTCTACAGCGGAGAAAACTTCGTCGATGTGCGCTGCTGGAAAATAGATCCCGCGGAGGACAAAAAATTTGTCTGGAGAGTGGAATCGGAAAACGAAACATATATTTTGGAGATTGAATAAGCATGATGCTGAATCTGTCTCTTATAAACATATCCGAGACAACGAGACCTCTCTACATGTAGTATGACG
>CAMWIU010000149.1 GCA_947174385.1 uncultured Treponema sp. | reverse complement strand
GCCTGCGACTTGGTGCGCCCCGCCGCCGTGGAGCAGCTCGAAGTTCTCGCGAAAAAAATCGAAGTCGCTTTTTACAAGGAAGAGGGCGCGCGCGATGCCGTGAAGGTCGCTCGCGAAGCCATCGTTTTCGCAAAGAAAAACGGACTTGACACGATAATTTTGGATACGGCCGGCCGCCTTCAAATCGACGACGCAATGATGGCGGAACTTGTCGAAATGAAAAAGGCCGTTTCGCCCGACGAAGTTTTGCTTGTCGCCGACGCGATGACAGGACAGAACGCCGTGGACATCGCGAAAACTTTCGACGAGCGGCTGGGCTTGACTGGCGTTATTCTCACGAAGTTCGATTCGGACGCGCGAGGAGGAGCCGCGCTTTCGCTCAAGTCCATCACGCAAAAGCCGATTCTTTTTATCGGCACTGGCGAAAAGACCGAGGATTTCGAAGTTTTCCATCCAGAAAGAATCGCAAGCCGAATCCTCGGAATGGGCGACGTGGTTTCGCTCGTGGAGCGCGCGCAGGAAAAGATTGACGAGGAAGCCGCGCAGAAAATGCAGCGGAAAATGGCTCGCAACGAATTCACTTTGGAAGACATGCTCGAGCAGCTTCAGCAAGTGAAGAAAATGGGAAACATGAACTCGCTTTTGGAAATGATTCCGGGCGCGGCGCAGGCGATGCAAGGACGCGACATCGATACGAGCGGAATGAAAAGGCAGGAAGCGATAATCCTTTCGATGACGAAAAAGGAGCGCGCAAATCACTTGATAATCGGGCCTTCCCGCCGCAAGCGAATCGCGAAAGGCTCCGGCACAAGCGTCGCCGAAGTGAACAAGTTGATAAAGCAGTTCGAAAAGACGAAGCTCACGATGAAAAAGCTTTCGCGTAACAAAGGAATGCAGGCAAAGTTGATGAGCCAGTTCGGATTATAAAAATAAGCAACTGAAATAGCGTTGCTTATTTTTATGCGAGTTTTTTCAAAACTCGCGTATTTACTGCTATTTCTTACTTCGTTACGAAATAGCGTTTTTAACAACTCCCGAATCTGAAGATTCGCTCGTTGTTGAAAATTAAGGGACAATTCTGTTAATTAATAGTTAATATTGAATAGTGAATAATGTCGCGCGGCTTGCGATAAAAAGCGGCAAGGATTGTAGGGGATGGCGGAGCCAGTTCCGTAGGAATGGAGCGATAGCGCAACCCCGAAAAGCCTGGTTTTTGTAACGCGAAGCGTTACAAAAAGCCGCCCCTCTAACTATTAACTAATAACTATTCATCATTAACTATTATCTTGCTTACCGCTTTTCCGCCGTCTTTTATCGCGCGGGAATGGTTTGTCGTGTCAGGGAATTCTTTCGTGCCGATGCAGTAGACATAATAGTACGTGCCTTCGTTCATCGGGAGCGTGAGTTCATAAAAGCCGCGCGAAGTTTCCGCAAGTTGGTAAATCCAGCTGTCCCAATTTGAGAAAGTTCCGGCGACGCGCACGTTTTGACCGCTCTTTCCTTTGTAGACGAAATGCACGCTTTTTCCGTTCGCGCTGGTTTTTACGGAAGTCGCCATTTCGTACTTGTGCTTCACGTCGATTTGCGAAAGGTGGATTCCCGTAGCCTCGTCATAGTGCTGCTTCGGATTCATCGGGTCGGTGGTCCAAAGCCCGTCGATTATGAGGCGGTACAAAATCCTGTCCGTCTTGGGATATTCTTCGAGAATGTAAAAATACCACGCGCTGCTTTTTTCGCCGTTTTCATCCAAAAGTATGCGTTTTTGGAATGAATGGATTTTTTGGAAATTTTCAAAGTCGAACGCGATGCCCACGTAATGCGGTCCTTCTTCCGCCGAAAAAACTATCATTCCGTCCTTTTCGAAAGGCGCGCTCGGATTGAGCAGCTTTTGCGCGATCTCACGGTATTCGAACGAATATTTTGATTCAACGAGCGGAACTTCCTTTTCCTTTGCGGCGAAGCTCGCGCCCGCACAGAAAATCGCGCATGCCAAAAATAGATTCAGTTTTTTCATAAATTTAATATCGGAAAATATTTTAGAATTCTTAAAGTTTATATTGTAAATTTCCGTTAATTTGTATATAATACTTAGAGGTGGGAAAATAAGTGCCTGGCTTCAGTCAGTTGAAAAAATTAAGTGAACAGATTCTCAAATTGGGCAACGAAATAAACGTGCGCGCGGCGCGCGGTGAAAAGGCTATGCCTTATCCCGTTCCCGAATCCATTCCCGATGTGGATGACAGCGAAGATTTTGTAACTGGCTTGCCGGAAAAGCCCAAGACTCCCGAACAGATTGCGCAGGAAGAGGCCGAGGCGGCCGCGAAGGCAGAAGCAGAGCGGAAAGCAAGCGGTGAGGATGACATTTTCGGAAGTTCGGGGTTTGGAGCGGGTCTTGGCGAAATGCCCGATTTGAGCGCGTTTGAATCTTCATCAAAAGACAAAAAAAAGAATTCCGTTCCGAGCGCGATGTCATTTTTGGAAGAAGAGGAAGAGCCGGAAGCCGAGCCTGAGCCTGAAAAGCCAAAGGGTATAGACGGAAGCGGATATTCAGGATTCGGATTTGACGACGACGGCAATTTGGAGGACGCTTCCTCGTTCGGAGGCGCGGAGAAATCCACAGAGCCTGAATCTACAGGCTTTCCTGAACTTGACGAACTTTTGAATTCTGATGAAGCGGATTCAGACTCTGCCGCGCAAAAATCCGAGCCTGCTTCGGAAGAGGCTTTGCCTGCGGAAAATGCTTCTGTGTTGGACGATTTGTTCGACCTTGGGGATTTTGGCGATCTTGGCGCGTTTGAAAGTCCTGCGGAAAATTCCGCTTTGGATGAAAGCGACGTTTCTGAAAATCCCGCAGACGAAAATCAAAATGCGCCCACCGCGAGCGAAGAACAATTTTCCGCTCCTGCCGAAGACGCGGCTTCTTTTGACACTTTGCCTGATTTCGAGCAAAACGACGCGCTTTCTCTTGACGGACTGGATTTGGGCGATGATGCCGCGCCTGACAATACGCTTTCTTCCGAGGCTCAAGTCGCGGATTCCGAAAATGCAGATTCAGTTTCTGATTCCAACGATATTTTCGATTTGGGCGGCTTGGATGATTTAGGCGATTTTTCTTCGCAGGAAGATTCCGCTCCAAATGAAAGCGACATTTCGGAACCACCTGCGGAAGAAAATCAAAGTGCGTCCGAAGCAAACGAAGAACAGCCTGCCGCTCCTGCCGAAGAATCGGCTGCTTCCGATGACGGCGGTTTTGATTTGAGCGATTTGGGCATCGATGGAATTGAAATCGAAGATTATTCGCCAGCTTCGTCTGCGGCTTCCACGGAAATCAACGTTGATTCTATTTTGGGCGGCGAAATGGACATTGCGCCTGAAATTGCTTCCGCGAATATTGAAGAAGAGTCTGAGAAAAAGAAGGGCGGAAAAAAAGCCGCGCAAAAAACTCATTTCAAGCCCAAGGAAATTGCCGACGACATCGCGATTCTCAAGCCCGATATTTTCACGGAAAATCCTGTTACGAGCGCGAATCCGCCTTATTATGTGACAGGCGAATTTGGAAAGCTTCCAAAAACCGAAGAAGATCTCGCGGAGGAGGCTGCGGCTCAAGAAGAATCTCAGCCGGAATATGTGCCGCAGGACGATGAGGGGGGGTCGGGATTCAGCGACATTGACTTTGACGCGATGGAAAATGATGGCGATTCTCAAGGCGGCGATTCTGCGGAAATTCCTTCTGCGGCGGACGATGCTTCGTTTGAAGCGGAAGAATTCGTTCCTGCCGCGCCCGAGAATTCTGCCGATGAAAATTCGGGACTTGAATTTAATGCGGAGGAATACGAAACGCCCGCGCCTTCTGCTGGCGACGATATTTTCAGCGCGGATTTTGACATCGGCTCTTTCGGACAGGATACAGGAAATTCGGCTGGGGAAAGCGCGGACATCGACACGAGCGGCGGAATGCCTGATTTCGGCGATTTGGGCGGCATTACGGATTTCAGCGTAGGGGATTCGCCGCTTTCGGAATTCAATCCGCCTGAAACGGGCTTGAATTTGGATGTCACAAATGGCGACTTTGAGCTTGACCTAAACGACGATTTCACGATTCCCGGTTTTTCGGAAACGGACGCGGATCCTTATGCGAAAAAGCCACCGAAGGGCGGTTTGGACAATGTTGATTTCAGCGGAGCTATATCCGACCCGAGACATCGAACAGAACTTTCTCCTGAAGAA
>CAMWIU010000148.1 GCA_947174385.1 uncultured Treponema sp. | reverse complement strand
TTGCCTGAAAATTCTTCAAAATGGGGATTGGCGTTTTTCTTTACAAGAATTGAATTTCGTGTTAAAATAGAATGATATTGCAAATTGTGCTTTGGAGAGAAAATTGGCAAAAAACAAAGATTTGTCGAAAATGATGTCCCGCTCATTCACGGATGAAAAGCCGAGCGTCGCGCAAAGAATTCGCGGCGGGATTTCTAAAATTTTCCACATCTTTGACAACAAGCTCACGATAATGATTGTTCCTCATTCGCAGGGCAAAGTGATGAATTTGCAGACGAACGTTTTCGCGATGGTTTTGGGAATCGTGATTGTGTTCGGGATTTTGCTGAGTTTCATTTTTTTCAATAAAAACGCGATCAGTTCCAGCGCGGAAATCAGCAGGCTTTTTTCGGAAAACCGCGAGACGATGGCGAGCCTTGACGAACTGCGCGACGAAAACCAAAATCTTTTCCACGCGGCGAAACGCTTTCAATCTTCGTTGGACAATTCGCTTTCGCTTTTGGGGCTGGAACAAAAAACCAATTTGAAAGATTCGCCTTTGCCGAATGGCGATCTTGCCTCGCTTTTCGGCACGGAAGGAACGGCCGTCGGAAGCATGCGCGAAATATCGGATGTTCGCCAGCTTGCGTCATATTTGGAAAGCGCGGTTCAGCCGATCGAGCAAATAGGAAAAATGCTGGAAACGCAGAATTCTCTTTTTTCGGATATTCCGAGCATTTGGCCTTTGACCGCGCCGCAGCTGCATATTTCGATGGCGTTTGGTCCGAACATTCATCCTATTACTGGACAATGGTATGTTCACAAAGGGCTTGATATGTCAACATGGCGAAGCGGCGATCCGATTCGTGCGCCTGCGAATGGGCAAGTTGTCACGGTGAATTATGATGCGGGATATGGCATGAATATCATCATAAAGCACAAGCACGGAATTTATACGCGCTACGCTCACATGAGTCAATTCCGAGTAAAAACCGGGGATTTTGTTTCGCAAAACCAAGTCATCGGTCTTGTGGGAAACACGGGCGTTACCACTGGTCCGCATTTGCACTACGAAGTTCATGTTGGCAACGACGTTGTTGATCCGATGAAATATCTCAACATTCGGTAGTTCGAGGATTCGGATGGCTCTTCTTTTTGACGACATTTCAATCAGCACGATAATCGGCGCAGGCTCATCGTTAAAGGGCGATTTGCGCGTTTCAGGCGCGCTGATGGTTGACGGCGACATTGACGGCAACTTGCAAACGACGGGAAATATAATCATCGGCGAATCTGCGCGAATCCGTGGAAATATCAGCGCGAAATCCGCCGTGGTAAACGGAATTGTTTTGGGCGACATTTCCGCGCCCGAAAGCATCAAGTTGAACGCATCGTCCGCCGTGATTGGCGATATTGCCACGCGCAAATTGCAAATCGCAAGCGGCGTGGTTTTCCATGGACATTGCATCGCGCTTTTCGACGAATCTTCATTTGAAGCGGAAACTCGGAAGCAAAACGAACTCCGCGAAATCAAAAGTAAGTCAATCATCAAATGAATTCTATCGACCCAACTTCGAACGGATTGTATTACAACGCGACGCAGGCAACTCAAAGCCAAATCGCGTCCGACGCGGCGCGGCGCAAGGAAAAAGAGCAGGGCGTAAAAAAGCCGCTTTTTTCTTCGCTCGTTCAAAAAAATCTGGAACAGAATTCTTTGACGGCGGCAGGGCTTCCGGCGGAAATCGCGGGAATGAGCCAGGAAGAGGCAATCGTTTTTTTGAAAGATCAGCTTGACATTGCGGGCGACGAACTCAGTAAATTCGGAAGCGGCGAAAGTTTTGAAAAATACAAAAAGGCGGTGGGGCAATTCGTCCGCTACATCGAAAAGAACAATTATACTTTGGAAGAGCACAAGCGGCCAGGATTCCGCCGGGGAAAAAAACGCGAGCCTTTGGTTTTGATTCAGGCGATAAATCAAAAATTGGATCGCCTCGCCTACGACATTTGGTACAATCATTTGGACAAATTCAAATTGCTCGAAAAAATTCACGAAATAAACGGTTTAGTTATTGATTTAAGCGCGGTTTAAGAGTAAAATTAAAATTGTTTAGCAGATTCATTTGGGAAAAATTATGAGCGACATTTTTGAAAATGACATAGAACAAGACGAAGATCTCGCGGCTTTGGAAGACAATTCGGGCGCGGAAATTTCGGGCGAAAAATTTGTTTTCGACGAGCCGCTTTACGCGCTCAAGTTGGATTATTCCTGCGAAGGAATTTTCGCGTCTCCCGGCGGAATCAAGCTGGAGCAAGGCGAAAGCGTCATCGTGCCCACGCGCTACGGCAAAGATTTGGCGCGCGTTTTGGGCAGGGCGAAAAGTCCGATCGGCATAAAAAAAGATGACATCGTTCAAATCGATCGCAAGGCCACTTCCGCCGATTTGAAAAAAGCCGAAAATTTCAGGGAAAAGGAAAAAGACGCTTTCAAGGTATTTCAAGAAAAAGTCGCGGTGCATAGGCTCAATATGAAATTGGTCGGCGTGCATTTTTTGATTGACGAGCCGAAAGCGCTTTTCTTTTTCAGCGCGGATCAGCGCGTGGATTTCCGCGAACTTGTAAAAGATTTGGTGAGTGTTTTCAAAATGCGAATCGAATTGCGGCAAATCGGCGTGCGTGACGAATCGCGCATAACGGGCGGCTTGGGAATTTGCGGCAGGGCTTGTTGCTGCCACGCCATCAGCGACAAATTGCGTCCGGTTTCAATTCGAATGGCAAAAGAACAAAATCTTTCGCTCAACTCGATGAAAATTTCCGGACAATGCGGCCGGCTTTTGTGCTGCCTTTCTTACGAGTACGATTTTTATTCCGAGGCGCGAAAAAAACTTCCGCAAGAAGGCGCGAGAATTTTTTATGACGGAACGAATTTCCGAATCACGGAAATCAATCCGCTCAATTCGATGATAAAACTTCATGGCGAGGACGGCAGAATCATCGAAGTAAATTCAAAGCGTTTCGTAAAGGAAAATAATCGCTGGCGAATAAATTAAAATTCGCGCGACTTTTTTAACTCGCGGCGGTTAAAACAAGCATCGCTCTTTTTCTTCGAAAGCGTTCAAATAGGAAAAACATTTTTCCACGCCGAAAATGATTTTTTCTTTTTGGCAAAATTCTTCAAGGATTTTCATAAGGCGCGAATTGTTTTTGATCGCGACTTCGTAAGAATCGCCGTAAGTTTTGATATACTCGTTTTTTAATCCTGGGAAATCTTTGTCGAGCCGCTCGTAAAAATATTCTCGGTTTCCTTTCCTGAGCGTGAGTCCGATGCCAAAGCAAACAATCGCTTTTACATTCGCCGCCTTGCAAAAATTCAAAATGCCGAGAAGATTTTCTTCCGTGTCATTTATGAAAGGCAAAATCGGAGAAATCCAAACGACGGCAGGAATTCCCGCTTCTTTCGCTTTTAGCAAAACTTCGAAACGTTCTTGAGTCGTGGCGACATTCGGCTCGATTTTTCGGCAAAGATTTTCATCGAAGGTCGTCAATGTCATTTGCAAAACAGCTTTTGTTCGCGCGTTTATTTTTTGAAGCAAATCAAAATCGCGCAAAACCAAGGAGCTTTTCGTGTGAACTGTCGCGCCAAATCCG
The DNA here is from genome assembly GCA_947174385.1 of uncultured Treponema sp. GTDB lineage: Bacteria > Spirochaetota > Spirochaetia > Treponematales > Treponemataceae > Treponema_D. The sequence goes on along the minus strand of CAMWIU010000148.1, from coordinate 623 downwards.
TGGCGAAAAATAATCTCAAGGCATTGCCGCGTGATGCGCAGATTTTCTTCCGCAGGAATGTAAGGGTCGCACATTGCGCCTGTTCCGATCATGCATTTTTTCCGCTTGCGCGAAAGCGCGGCTTCCAAAAGTTCCGCGGCATTTTCTTTGATAATTACATTTTCAAATGGAGGGGGAATTTGATAGCATTCGCTTCGCGCGTCGCAATAAATGCAGCCATGCGTGCAGCCACGAAACACATTCATTCCGTGGCCGCCGTTTGCCGTCAAAATTGATTTTGCTTTTATAAAACGCATTTCATTTCGAATTTCGCCGCGCCCGATTTGCGCGCATTTTTTTATCTAATCACTGCGAGCAGATAATCTGAATTTTCGGAGAACGAATTTTTTTCGAAGTCCGAAAAAAATTCGATTTTCTTGAATCCGGCTTCTTTTGCGAATTCGGCGATTTCGCTTTTTTGCAAAGGATAAATCGGGGCGCGCTCGTAAACTGGCAGGCTTTTGTTTTCGTTTTCCAATCGGCTTTCCAAAAATGTGCCTTGCTCGTTTTTCGTCATTTGGCTTTTGTAGGTGATTCGGTTGCTTTTTCGTGCCTGCAAAATCGCCTTTGGCTCGTCGCGGAAT
>CAMWIU010000147.1 GCA_947174385.1 uncultured Treponema sp. | reverse complement strand
CGAGAGTCTCAACTTGTTGCTCCGCTTCAGTAAAGAAGTCCTTCAGCAGTTCTTAATTGTTAATATCAAGATAGTCACTCATATCTTACTATTTTATACTTTCTTTGGCATAAGTCAAGTTAAAATTCGCAATTTTTCATATTTTTTTTCAATTTTTGTTTTTTGCAAAACTCGACTTTAAAACCAAGAAAATTCCTCCTTTATGAAATTCGCAACGCAAATTTATCGAAAAACTGCCAAAAATTTACGCACAATCCGACAAATTTAAAATAAAATCGGCTCGAAGTTCAAATGCCGATTTTACAAAAACAGCGCGGACATTATACAATAAAATAAGTTTTTTTGCAATAATTTTATGCGAAATATTATCAACAAGCGGCGGGTTTCGCATCCCAAGCCCTCGTTTTACATAAAATCCGTTAGGGATTTGAACGAATTCCCTAACGGATTTTAACCGCATTCATTTTTAATTACATCGGTAAATTTCCGTGCTTTTTGCAAACGCAATCGGCCGAAGTTTTGTTTTCCAAAAATTCAAGGCTTTGCACGACGCGCGCTCGGGTTTGTTCGGGCGAAATCACTTCGCTGATGTAGCCTCGGCGGGCGGCGATTTTCGGAGTCATGATTTCAGTCTTGTATTCTTCGCTCTTTTGCGCCACTTCCGCAGCCTTGTTCGGGTCGGACAATTCCTTTGCGTACAAAATGCCGATCGCGCCTTCCGCGCCCATCACCGCTATTTCCGCTTTGGGCCAAGCGAAAACGAAATCCGCGCCCAAATGTTTCGAGCACATCGCGATGTACGCGCCGCCATAAGCCTTGCGCACGATGACCGTGATTTTCGGAACGGTGGCTTCGGAGTACGCATAGATGACTTTCGCGCCATGGCGAATGATTCCCTTCTGCTCTTCCTGCGGACCCGGAATGAAGCCCGGCACGTCCACGAATGTCAAAAGCGGAATGTTGAACGAATTGCAATAGCGGACATGCCGCGCGATTTTGTCCGAAGCGTCGCAGTCAAGCACGCCGCCGATTCCGCCCGGATTGTTCGCGACGATTCCCACGGAACGCCCCTGAATTTTCGCGAAGCCCGTAACACAGTTCACGGCGAATTCCTTGGAAACTTCGAAGAATGTCTCGTCGTCCGAAACGTCCTCAATGATTTTGCGGATGTCGTAGCCGCCGCGCGGATTTTCGGGAATCACGCTCAAAATGTCTTTTTCTTTTTTATGCTCGTCGAATTTGAATTTCGCGGCCTTCACGAGTTCGTCGCCATAATAATGCGGAATGTATTCCAGCAATTTTCGCACTTGCTCGTAGCATTCGTTTTCGCTTTGAGCACGGAAATGCGCCACGCCGGATTTTTGCGAGTGAATCGCCGCTCCTCCCAAATCTTCCGCCGAAATGTCCATGAACATAACGCTTTTCACGACTTTAGGGCCTGTGATGAAAAGCTGGCTGATTTTGTCCACGGCGAAAATGAAATCCGTGAGGCCAGGCGAATAGACCGCGCCGCCTGCGCAAGGGCCTGCTATGATTGAAATCTGCGGAACAGCCCCGGACGCGCGCACGTTTTGATAGAACAAGTCGCCATAGCCGCAAAGCGCGTCCACGCCTTCCTGAATGCGCGCTCCGCCCGAATCGTTGATTCCGATGACGGGGCATTTTGCCTTGATTGCAAGGTCGATGATTTCTGCGATTTTTTCGCCGTGCATCAAGCCGAGCGAGCCGCCTTGCACCGTGAAGTCCTGCGCGTAGACCGCCACCTTGCGCCCGTTGATTTTTCCGAAGCCCGTGATTACGCCGTCATAGGGAATGTCCTTTTTTTCCATTCCGAAGCTCGTGCAATTGTGGCGCACGCCTGAATAAATTTCGCAGAACGAATCCTTGTCGCAAAGCGCGTTGATTCGCTCGATCGCGTGAAGCTTGCCTTTGTCATGCTGCTTTTGAAGATTGTATTCCATAGTGTGAAATTCTCCCTATAATAATTTTGAAAGCACTTTAATTATTGAACATAAATTGCAAAATGTCAATGGCTAAATGCGATGCAACGTCGGCAGAAAAATAATTAAAAAAAATCACTTTTTTTCAAAAACCTCTTGACATACCCCCCCCTGCGGTATAATACGCCATCACTTTTTTTAAGGAGGACTTTATGAAAAAGTTCGCAAAATTGTCCGCGGTTTTTGCCGCGCTGGTGTTGGCTCTGTCTTGCTTTGTCGCTTGCTCGAATGGGGATGATGACTCTGCTTCCGTCCAGGCTTTGCAGGGGCTGTGGATTCAAGACGATGATAGCGGTTTTTATTTTGAAAACAATATTTGTTATTACGTTTGGTTGGAAAATAACATTTGGTATTATAACAGCAAAGGTAAATTTTCTGTATCTGGGAACAAAATTAGACTGTACAATGATGAAGGCACTGAATATGATGAGGCAGACTTTTCAATCAATGGCAATAAATTGACCTTAAAGACAGAAGGAGAGGAAGATGTATGGATAAAAAGTAATAAAACTCCTAATCTGCAATATTATACTGATAACTAAATTCAGAAAAATAATTTCCGCAACGTCCACAAAATGAGCGTTTCGTGTGAGACGCTCATTTTCTTGAAGCGAGCGACTTCAAGAAATTTCAAATTCAATACAACTCGCCGCGAATGCGCTTTTCGAATTGGGTTTCATATTCGATTTGCGCGTTGTGCATCGCGGCTTGTGTTGGAATCCATTCATATTTTTCCCGCAAGATTTCCGCCGCCAAAATCGCGTCGCCGCCGCTTTGCTCAAGCGCGGTTTTTCGTTCCGCTTCAAATTCCTGCATCGGAATTTTATTTTCTTCCGAATTCAAATTCGCTTCGGTCAAAAGCCATCGATTTTTTACGAACGTAGTTTCCGCCGTACCCCAGAATTTTTCCGCCGAAATATCGCTTTCAGGTCCTTCGGAATGAACTCGGAAAAACGAAATGTCGAAAGTTTTTTTCGCGCCATTTTTTTCGGAAATCGGCTCGGGCTTTTCAATTCTGCGCGGCGCAACTTTTCTGTTGTTGGCGGCTTCGAGCGAAGTTCCGTTTTCGCCGAGCAAGAAATTCGTCAGCCCGAATTGCCACGAATCTTGCAGCTCGGGTTTGTAAAGCCACATTTCAGGCGAAAGGATTCCGCTTTCCTGCGAATACGCCGAACGCATTTTGCTCGCAACGTGAATATTGCCCACGGAATCAGAAAGGCGTTGCGCGCTTTTTCCATTGCTTGAATATTGCATCAAGTTTGTATCAATGGTGTGCATTCCCGTAAAAAAAACTTCCACAGTTTCACGCGCGGAAAGCGAAAGCGTCGTGGGCTTGGTCAAGTTGTCCTTGCGAATGTAATGGCTAGTAATCAAAATCGCAATCAACAAAATCACGCCCACTGTGAACTGCGTCGCGTTCCTGCGAAAAGCGCGGCTTGCTTCAGCGCGCGTATTTTTTTTGCCCAAGATTTTTTTCGCCAACGCCTTGAATTCTTCGTCGCTCAATTTTGGCTTTCTTTGTGCGTCCGCCACATCGCCGTTTTTTTCAAGAGCGAATTCACGCCTGAGTTCTTCAAAGCAAAAATTTCGCTCGCCATCCGGAAGCTGCTCTTTTATTTGCGTTGAATCCGATTTTGAACTTGCGCGTTCCAAATCGAACGAAAGCGCGTTGGAAAGAATTTCCGAAACGCCGTTGATTTTATTTTCCAAAGGCAAATAGTTCGCGTCCAGAATGTCCGCCTGGCGTTCTTCCAAATTTTCTTTTGGAAACGGAAGTTCGCCCGAAAGCGCATTGTAAATGAAAACCGCCCGAGTGAAAAAAAGCGCGCGCGCGTTGTTCGCGTCGTTTTTGTTTTTGCTCAAAAAATTTTGATCCTGCCAAACTCCCTGCAATTTTTGGTATTCGGAATCGCCGGCATTGCGCGCGGAAAATTCAAAAATATTCGGCGGCAAAAAAAGAATGCGAATCTTATTTTTTGTCTCGCCGTAAAGAATGCCGCCCGCTCCGTTCGCAGGAAGTTCCGCGCCTTGTTTTACGGCTTGCGCCACGCACGCGCTGTAGGCAAAAATCGCGCGCGCCTTTTCGCCTTTTGAATTTGATTGAAGGATTGCCAAAATCGTGCGGCCATCGAAACCTTTTCCAGTAAAGAGAACGTTGCCACTTTTTGGCTCGGCTTCCGTTCCTGAAAATTTCCATTCGAAAAATTTGAAATTGAGATTTTGCGAAAATTCCTTTTTTTCGCTTTCCGCCAAAATTCCCGCATCGTTCAAATTCAGCGTGTACTGAATTTTTCCAAAATTGTATTCGCTCAAAAACGAATTCAAAATCGTCTGCTTTTCATTGCCCGCGACTATATTCATAATTATTTAAAATAGTGTATAATGAAAAAATGAACAAGTGCAAATCGCAAAAAAGCGATATAATAATTTTTGAAAAACTTTGGAGGAAAAAATGAAAAAAATTGCAAAACTGATTTTTCGCGTGGCGACGACTTTTTTCATTTTACTCGCGCTCTTTTTCGCGACGAAATTTTCGTTTGCAA
>CAMWIU010000146.1 GCA_947174385.1 uncultured Treponema sp. | reverse complement strand
GAATTTCGTTCCCGCCATTCCGAGCGTCTGCAAGATTTTTTCCACTTGCGCGGACATCGACTGCGACGCGGCGGAGCGTTTCTGCGAGATTCTTTTCGCCCGCTCGTAGACTTCCTTTTCAAGCGCGGAAATTTCCTTTGAAAGCCCTTCCCTGCTTTGGTCGGAAGATTCGAGGCGTTCCAATTCCGCGCGGCTTTTTTCCACATATTCGAAAAGCTCTGAAATCGGCGAATCAATTCCGGAAGCGTATTTCTTTTTGAGCTTGAAAATCAGCTCGAGCCGCGACTGAACTTCTTCCAAATGCGCAGGGTCGAACACGAGAGAATTTTCATAACTTTTGAATTCGCCGGCAAGATCCGAGATTTCGTAAAAAAGATTTTCCACGCGCGAATCCAAAGGCTCAAGGCTTTTGTCGAGCGCGGCCACCCTTCCGCTCGCGCTCCGCGCCTGCTTTGCGAGCGTTTCAATTCCGCCGCCGTCTTCCGAAGAAAAAAGCGCGTTTATCAAATTGATTTCCGAATACAATTTTTCGAACGACGAAAGTCGCGATTCTTCGGCGGAAAGCGACTCGTCCTCATTGGGCTTTAAATTCGCGCCTTCGATTTCTTCGATGGAATAAGAAAGGTATTCCGCGCGCCGCCTGCGCTCGCCCTCGTCCGTTTCAAGAGAACGCAACTCCTCGCGTTTTGCAACGAGCCTTGCGTAAAGGTGCGTGAATTCCGAAACTTCTTCCGTGATTCCGCAATAGCCGTCGAGAAATTTTCTGTGCTCCGCGCCCCGCATCAGCGACTGATGCTCGTGCTGCCCGTGAATGTCAACTAGAAATTGCGAGAACGCCGCCAAGTCCGCGCGCGGAATCGCAGTTCCTCCAATCCACGCTCCGCTTTTTCCGTTCGCGCGAATCACTCGCCGCAAAATTATGCGCCCGTCCTCGTCTTCGATTCCGCGCTGCGAAAGCCATTCCCGCGCCGAAAGCGGCTCTTCTTCCAAGTCGTCCGAAAGGTCGCGGTCGGAAGGAGATGCGGGTGGAAGCAAAAAAGTTCCCGTAACCGAAGCCTCGTTCTGCCCCGCGCGAATCGATTCCGCGCCCGCCCTTCCTCCGAGCAAAAACGAAAGCGCGCCAATCAAAATCGACTTTCCCGCGCCGGTCTCGCCAGAAAGCACCGTAAAGCCGCGCGAGAATTCAATGTACGACGAGTCAATCAGCGCGAAATCTTTTATCCGCAAATCTTCAAGCATGCTTTCCTCCGGCAGGTCCGCCCGACCAGTTTAGTTTGAAGCGAAGCGCGTCATAGAATTTTTCCACGGATGCGCCGGCCAAAAGCGCGTCGTGCCCGGATTTTTTAATTTCGATTTCGTCGTCATCTTCCAACGCGAAAGGCTCTTGTCCGTCCACCGTTATGATCGCGCTGTGATTTCTCGAAGGAACAATCCGAATCCGAAGCATCGCCCGCTCGCCAAAAACAATCGGCCGCGCCGAAAGCGAAAACGGATTGAGCGGCGTAAGGACGAGCGCGTTGAGTTCGGGATCGACAATCGGGCCTCCTGCCGAAGCCGAATACGCCGTAGAACCCGTGGAACTTGCGACAATTACGCCGTCCGCCTTGAAATGCCCGAGCGGAGACGAGTTCGCGCCAATGTCAAGGGAAATCGTCTTCGCCGCGCTTTTCGCGCTCACAACGATGTCGTTCAAAGCCAAAAATTCGTGCGCGACTTTTCCCGAACGGACGACGCTCGCAAAAAGCATCGCGCGGCGCGTAATCGGCATTTTTCCTGCCAAAAATTTTTCAAGTTCCGCGCTCCATTCGCACGGCCTTATTCCAGCAATGAAGCCGAATTCTCCGAGATTCACAGGAAAGACAGGAATTCCGCACGGAGCGCATCCGCGAGAAGCGAAAAGGACAGTGCCGTCGCCCCCGAGCGTCACGACAAAATCAAAGTGCGAAAATTCAGCGTTTTGCTCGCGCCCGTTGAAATCAAGAAATTCGTATTCAATGCCTCGCTCCTTCAAGAAATTCGCGATGTCGATTCCGAGGATTTCAGACTGCGTCTTGTCCGTGTTCACGACAATAAGGCACTTTTTCATTTTTCCCCAAATCTATGGAAGCGTCAGCAGAACCTTCGAAATTTTTTCGACCTGAGTTCGGCTCAAGCGAGGATAAAGCGGAAAGACCGCCGTGCGCAAAAAAAGCGTCTTGGCGTTCTTGCAAGCCTTGTCGAATTCTTCAGGCCTGCGCGAAAAAACGCAGTCTTCGAACGCCGCGCGAATTTCGATTTCCTTTTTCTGCGCGTATTGCTTCACGTCCTTGAAGCCCGAATTCAGCACGAGCGGAAACGACCAAACCGTAGAAAGGTTTTCGATGTCTCGCGCGAAAGTCCGGTTTTTCCCCGACATCACCGAGCGCGAAAAGAGCGCGTGGATTTCCTTGCGCTTTTGCTCGTTCCTGTAAAATTCTTTTATTTGAATGAGCGCGAGAGCCGCGTTTATGTCGGGAAGCATTTCGACAGGGAGAATGTTTTCCACGACGGATTTCAAAACCGGCCAATCGCGCCTTCCGTGCGCGAAAAGCAACGCGCCGCCGCCGGCCGTGATCACATCGTGCTCTTCGAGCGCGCAAATCGAATAGATTCCAAAAGAGCCGGCGCGTTTTCCCTTGATTTCGCCGAGCTTCACTTGCGCGGAATTTTCTTCCGATGAAGAATTTTTTCCGCTATCGCCTTCGGCGGAAGGCTCTGGAACGATGCCGCCCGCGCTTTGCGAAACGTCCTCGATTATGTGAACGCCCAAAGCCAAAATGCTTTCGAAATCCGGCAAGATTCCAAGCGATTCGGTCAAAACCAAAACGCGCCCGCCAGCCTTCATTCCTTCCGAAACGATTTCGGCGGAAACTTGCGCGCTTTCGTTTTCCACGTCAAGGACAAGCGGCTTGAATCCGGCCTCTTCGATGGCGAAAATCTGCCATGACGGAGCGAGCGCGCTTATCATCACCGCGCTACCCGCCTCCAAATTCAAAGCCTTTAGCGCGTATTTCAAAGCAACGTCCGGGCTTCGCAAAGCCACAGCACCTGCGCATGAGAAAAATTCTTTTACCGTCTGAATCAGACGCGCGTTAATCTCGCCCGGGCCGATTTTTTCATCGACCATGCAAGTGAGAACCGCGTCCATTTCCTTTCGGCGTATGGTTGAGCTGAAAGTTTGAATCATCTTTTTTGCACGTCTATGATTTTCTGCAATTCATTCGCGTTGAAAAGGCGGCGGATGTCAAGCATAATGAGATACGGAGAATCGGCATCCTTTTGGATTACTCCGTTTATGTATTCCGTGCCAATTCCGCTGAGCATCTGAGGCGGCGCTTTGATGTCGCTTCTTTCCACGGCGGTAACGCGGGCGATGCGGTCGATTATGATTCCGATGCGATTGCCCTCGATATTGAGAATCACAAATCCGCCTTCTTCCATCGCATTATCGCCAAGGTCGAGTGCCTTCAATCGAAAACGTTTGTGCAGGTTTATGATCGGAATGATTTCCTTGCGGAGATTGAACACTCCCTCCACATAAAACGGCACGTTGGGAAGCGGTCGCACCGGCTGGATTTTCACGATTTCCTTTACATCCATAATGTCAACGCCGTAAAGCTCTTCGCCAAGCTGGAATGTCACAAGTTGAATCTGCGATTCTACATCAGCCATTAGTTCCTCCAAAGTTATTGGAATATTATAATGGTTAATCGAAAAAAAATCAATATGAAAAACGCTTTTTTCGCGCGATGAAAATCACGCCTTGAAAAGTGCGATTCCGCTCACTTTCCTCACGCCAGCACCGCGCAAAAGCCATGCGCATTTTTCCATCGTCGCGCCAGTGGTAACTATGTCATCAAGCAGAACAACTTCTTCGGGCAGAATTTCAAAGACCTCCTTTGTTTGAGATGAAAGCGCGTACACTGCGCCCGCCGCCCCGATTCGCTCGTCGCGGCCGAGTTTTTTCTGTTCAGTCGAACTTTTTCGCTCCAAAAGCGGAAGCACTCGCACGCCATGCCTTTTGGAAAGAATCCGCGAAAGCTCGTCGATTTGATCCCAGCCTTCGGACTTCAATTTTCCCGGACGCGGAGGAACAGGAACGATGGCTTTCTTTTCCAAACCGAGCGAGCTCAGCGCGTCGTAAAGAAGATTGGCGAACAGAGGAGAAAGTCTCCTCTGTCCTTCCATCTTCCAAGCGAACGCCAAATCCTTTTTCCACTGCAAATACGAATGAAGCGGATAAAGCGCGTCGAGAGAACTCAAGGAAGGATGCTCGCGGCATTCAAGGCAAGTTCCGATTTCCGAAATCAAAACCTTTCCGCATTTCAAGCACCGCGCTCCCGAATCAAACCCGACATAGTCTTCCAATTTCTTCCGACATTCCGCGCAGACGGGCACGTCATAAGAGACTTCACCGCACGAAAGGCATTCTTCCGCGCCGTAAATCAGAGAAAGAGCGCACGAGAAAATTCCTGACGCACCAAGCCGCACGAATTCCTGCGCCCCGCCCAAAATCGGGAGACGCGCCTTGCCACGAAGCCGTTTTTTTGGAAAACCATTCACGCATATAA
>CAMWIU010000145.1 GCA_947174385.1 uncultured Treponema sp. | reverse complement strand
TCGCGACTTCCGCCTTCGCGGAAATCACAATGGGAGCGTGGCTTCGCGTGCTCGCTGCTCCCGTGGCTTATGACGGCGACGACATCACGTCCGGAATGTCGAACAGTTGGGGTGGTGGTGCACGCCCTGCTCGAATCAACATCGATGGAACAAGCGAGGACGAGAAGGTCGGTTTCTCCATGGGAGTCTACAACGATGCTTGGTCCGGTCTTTCTGCTGGAGACAACTACGTAATTTGGGCGAAGCCGTGGGATTTCCTCAAGGTTTCTTTCGGTAGATGGGACTACACCGCGTTCCGCGGCGACCTTACCTACGGTTCTTGGGCATGGCTTCGTCCGAACAACTGGATTGCGGATGACGAAGGACTTACTTTCGACCAGCTCGGCGCAAAGAACGGCATCCAGCTTGAACTTACACCTGTCGAAGGTCTCGTAATTATGTGGAATCTTCCTCTTGATAAAGGATTCAACGATGCCTACAAGATGTTCGAAGGACAAGATATCGCCGCCAAATACACAATTGGCGACATCGGTACGATTAAACTCGGCTGGGGCGGAAAAGGCACACGCAAGTACAAGACGGAAGGCACAAAGAAAGGCTACACAGTCAAAGACAAGGACGGCAAGGACAAAAACTACGCTACTATTGAAGAAGCGTATTCGGCATACGAAAAAGAAGCTGCCGCCGCTACCCCTGATACTGTTCTTATGGATAATATTGAAAGTCTTTCGCTTAGCGATTATGTTGCCAAAGAATCTGGTTTCTCAGGTGAGGAAAAACATTTCGGCGATATCAATGCCGCGTTCGACTTGACTGCGGTGGAGAATCTCTTCGTCACTGTGGGCGTGAAAGTTGGCATTGCGTCTAGCGACTACAAGAAAAAAGATAAGGACTTCGTTAACTTCAAGGGAGCGATTGGCGCATCTTATCAACTGCTGGACAACCTCAAGTTGAGCGCGTCATACGCAATTTTCATGTACGAAAATAAGGACGATCCTGCGATGCAGTTCGGCGTGGGCGTAGACGTTGGTCTTACGGACAGCCTCAATCTTGTCGCTGACTTCCGAGCAAAGCTTCCTGGCAACAAGGCTGATCCGTCATTCAGCTTCCTCGTTGGAGCCGACTGGAACATATCCAGCAATGGACAGGTTGGAATCGGCTTCCAGGGCTTGATTGCAGGAAAGAAAGCGGACGGCGTAAGCAATGCCGTGTTCCCTGCCAAGGCAGACAAGTTCAACTTCGCTGTTCCTGTCAAGATTGGTTTGTCTTTCTAGTTTGATTTTTCAAGCGCGCTCGCGCGCTTGAAAGAGGGCTTCCGCGCTTGCGGAGGCTCGCTACAAAAAAAAGAGCGCGGCGGAACGCCGCGCTCTTTTTTTTGTAGGTTTTATCCCCCTTGAAAATCATTTCGTTTTTTTATATAATCTTTTCGATAGAATATTTGAAAAATTTTGGAGAAAATTATGGTTCCAGTTTTGATAAAAGAATTGCTCGCGAAAAATCCTCAAGGCGAGCGCGTCACGGTTTGCGGCTGGGTGCGCACGATGCGCGATTCGAAGAATTTGGTTTTCGTCCAAGTGAACGACGGTTCGTGCTTCGCGAACATTCAGCTCACGTTCGACAGGAATTCGCCTTCGCAAAATGCGAGCGTCGATGAAATTGAAAGCGAATTGAAAAAAATCAATACTGGCGCATCGATTCGCGCCGAAGGAATTCTCGTTCCTTCTCCCGCTTCGGGGCAGGCGGTGGAAGTGACGCTCGAAAAAATCACCGTGATTGGAACTTGCAATCCAGAAGAATATCCGCTTCAAAAAAACAAAATGTCGATGGAATATTTGCGGGAAAACGCGCACTTGCGCGCGCGCACAAATACGTTCGGCGCGGTTTTCAGAATGCGAAGCCAGATGGCTTTCGCCGTGCACAATTTTTTTCAGGAACGCGGATTCGTGTATTTGAACGCGCCGGAAATCACTTGCTCTGACTGCGAGGGCGCGGGCGAGATGTTCCAAGTGACTTCGCTTTCATTAGAAAAAATCGCGGAACTCGGAGTGAAGGCTGGCGCGGGCGGAATGAAGATTGAGGACGCGCACAAAATCGTGGATTATTCAAAAGACTTTTTCGGAAAGAAGGCGAGCCTCACAGTTTCGGGGCAGCTCGAGGCGGAAACGTTCGCCACGGCTCTCAGCCGCGTCTACACATTCGGGCCGACTTTCCGCGCCGAGAATTCCAACACTCCGCGCCACCTCGCGGAATTTTGGATGATCGAGCCTGAAATGGCTTTCTTCGATTTGAACGACGACATGGATTTGCAGGAAGATTTCGTAAAATATTTGCTGAATTGGGCTTTGGAAAAATGCGCGGAAGATCTCGCGTTCTTCGAAAAGAGAATTCATCCCGGACTTATTTCGCAACTTGATTCCGTGGCAAAATCAAAATTCGTTCGAATCACTTACACGGATGCTATTTCGGAATTGCAAAAAAGCGGAGCGAAATTCGAATTCAAGCCTGAATGGGGAGGCGACATCGCCACCGAGCACGAGCGTTTTTTGACGGAGCAGATTTTCAAATGCCCCGTGATGGTTTACAATTATCCGCGCGAAATAAAGTCGTTCTATATGAAACAAAACGACGACGGAAAAACCGTCAAGGCGGTGGATGTGCTTGTGCCTGGAATCGGCGAGCTGAACGGCGGAAGCGAGCGCGAGGAAAGTTATGAAAAACTCATCGCGGAAATTCGCCGCCGAGGAATGGACGAAAAAATCTACGACTGGTATTTGGATTTGCGCCGTTTCGGAACAGTGCCGCATTCGGGATTCGGAATGGGATTCGAGCGGCTCATTCGCTACGTTACTGGAATGGAAAATATCCGCGATGTGATTCCGTATCCGCGCGCACCGAAATTAGCAGATTTTTAATTGTTGAAAAAGCTCGCCGAGTTCGGCAAGATTTCGGCGAGGAAAAAATGCGCGCGGTATCTTATAGGAAATTATTCCACTCGCCGCTTTCGCGGCGGGCGATTCCGCGCGCTCCAAAGTTAGCGGATTTCTAATCATTGAAAAAATGCGCGCGGTATTTTGGCGATGAAACAAAAATGTGAAAATAAAAAATCAAGCATTCTTTCGCTCGCGCAGGCGATTTTCATTTCCGCCGATTTCACTTCGCAAAACGACTTGGACAGCCACGCAAGCGCGTGCGCGTTCGGATTTTTGTTTTCGTTCTTGCCGCTCGTGCTGATGGTGTTTTCGATTTTAATCCGAGTGATGCACGCCACGAAAGAAGCCCTGCGCGATGCGATCGCGATTCCGTTTCTCGAAGGCATTTTCAATTTGGACGAAATTCTTGATTCGGTGAATTTTTCCAATTCGATGACAATCGTTGACATTGTTTTGGGCGTGTGGATTTTTTGGATGGCGCGGAATTTGTTCCTGTACATTCAAAAAGGCATCACGCGGATTTTTCACAAGGAAGCCGCGCAGCGTCCGGTTTTGAATCAGTTTCTGATTTTCGGCGGCGAGCTGATTTTGGTTTTGGGAGCTACGGCATTGGTTTTGATTTCGATTTCGTTCAAGACGCTGCAATTCAATTCCGCGTTCGTCGCGCTAAAAAATTCTTTTCATCCGCGCCTGCTTGATTCGATTTCGCGGACGATAAACATCGTGCCTTACGTTTTGATTTTCGTCTTGGTTTTTCTCGCGCTCAGATTTTACACGGGAACAAAGCCGGGCGCGAAACTTTGCGCGCTCGCGGCGTTTTTCAGCACGGGCATTTTCATCGCGGTCGTAATTTTCCTGAACATTTTTTTGGATTTCAAACGCTACAATTTGATTTACGGAATTTTGGGAAACCTCGTGATTCTGCTTTTCGAAGTGAAAATTTTCTTTTTTCTTTTTTTCGTTTTCGCGCAATTTGTTTTCGTGATTCAATTTTTCGACGACTTGCTTTTGGCGAAACTTTATCTTCTTCCCGACCACGACGAGACCGATTTTTTGAACGCGCTGAATCGCGCGCTTTTTATCAGGCCAGATTTTCTGATAAAGAATTTCAATTCGTCGAAAAAATTCTGCGCGGACGAAACAATCGTTAAAAGCGATTCTTCGGCCGACAGCGTTTATTACATAATTTCAGGCAGCGTGAAGCGCGTCGCGGAAAACAACATCGCGTTCTTCGACCGAGGCGCGATGTTCGGCGAAGAAAGCTGCCTTTTGAACACGGCGCACAATGCCGACTTCATCGCCGCCACGGAATGCCGAATCTTGGAAATTTCGGGCACGACTTTCCGCCGGCTCATCGACCTCAACGGCGACGCCGCGAAAAAGGCCGTGCAAAAACTTTCTATGTATTTAAGGCGGTAGTTTTTTGGGAGAGAGGAACATCGCAAATCGCAAGGCTTGCGCAGGGGGAAGTCTCCCCCTCGCTCCCAAGTCAAGTCGCTTCGCAAATGCCCCTGCAAGCCGCATTCAATCTGGGGAAACGACAACCCGTCGCAGCGCGTTGCGCTGCTTAACGAGTTTTGTGCGCACTTCGTGCTACCGAAACTCGTCATAATTTTACCCCTCTACGCAGGGCTTTGCCCTGCTACCGAGTTTTCTTCGAAA
>CAMWIU010000144.1 GCA_947174385.1 uncultured Treponema sp. | reverse complement strand
GTTTTGCGCCGTGTTCTTCTTACGTTCTCGAATATTTGCACCGATTTTTTGAAATCACGATTTTCTATTATAATCCCAACATTCATCCGCAAACTGAATTCGCGCGAAGGCTGAACGAGCTGAAAAATTTTTTGCCAAAATTTTCTGCGGACGCGGACGGCGAAAATTTTAATTTGGTGGAAGCCGAATATTTTCCAAAAGAATTTTTCGACGCCGTGCAAGCCGAACGCGACAATTTGCAAAACGAGCGCGAACGCGGCGAACGTTGTTTTCGCTGCTACAAATTACGGATGGAACGCGCGTTCGATTTTGCGCAAAAAAACAAATTCGATTTTTTCACGACGACGCTTTCGATAAGCCCGCACAAGGACGCACAAAAAATAAACGAGATTGGCGCGGAACTCGAAAAAAATAATTTGGAAAAAATCGCGCAAAGCAAAACGCGGGCGGAAAATTTTTCGGAAAATGAAAACGAAATTTTTTGCGAAAAAAATTCTTCATCATTTAAAATCGATTTTGAAAATGTCGCCGCGAATTTTCATACAAAATATTTGTACGCGGATTTTAAAAAGCAAAACGGTTTCAAGCGCAGTTTGGAACTTTCAAAAAAATACGAATTGTACCGCCAAGATTATTGCGGCTGTATTTACTCAAAAGAAAATTTGCGCTAAAATAAAATCATGCGGGAAATCACTGAAAAGGCGAATCAAATTCGCGATGTCATAAATTACATCAAAGTTTTCAAAAACGCGCTTGCCGTAATTCACATCGACGACGAAATTATAAGCTCGCCGCTTTTGCCAAGCCACATTCACGACATCAGCCTGATTCACGAAGCGGGAATAAAAGTAATCATCGTGCCCGGCGCGCGTGGCCAAATCAACAACGCGCTCGAAGAACAAAAAATTTCGTGGCAAATGAAAAGCGGTTTTCGCATAACAAACGAGCGCGCGATGCCCGCTATAAAAAATGCGGCGTTCGACGTTGCCAACAACATTATGAACATTCTCGCCGGAGAGCATCTTACGGCGGTGATTGGAAATTGGGTCAAGGCGCGCGGAAAAGGAATCATCGACGGAACGGATTTCGGCAGCGCGGGCGAAATCGACAAAATCAAAATCGACGCGATCAAGCAAACTTTGGAAAACGGCTTCGTTCCGATTTTTCCTTGCATCGGCTGGAACGATTTGGGAAAGCCATACAACATTTCTTCGACGGAACTCGCGGCGCAAATTGCGATTCATCTCAAAGCCAAAAAACTTTTTTTCATTTTTCCTAACGCGCAAATTTCAAGAAAAGAATTTTCTTTGCCGAATGAAATCGCTTTGTCGCAAGAAGGAAATGTTCCTGCGATGCACGTGGAAATTTTATCGAAAATTCTGAAATTGAATTCGGATTCAATTTCAGAAAAAAATTCGCGCAAAGAAAAATTGCTTGCAATTTTCGCGCTTGCGAAAAACGCCTGCGAAAACGGCGTTTCGCGAATTCATATTTTGGACGGAAACTCCGAAGGAATTTTGCCATGCGAAATTTTTTCCGCAATCGGAAGCGGCACGATGATTTTCAATAATGGCTACGGCGATTTTCGCCCGATGCGCGACGACGACATTCCGTCCGTGCTTTCGCTGATGAGTCCGTTCGTAAAAAGCGGAATTCTTTTGCCGCGAAATTTCCAAGAACTAAAATCCCAATTACACAATTATATTGTATACAATGTAGATGGCGGAATCCACGCATGCGCCGCGCTCAAAAAATATGACGGCGACCAAATGGAAATTTATTCCGTCGCGGTGGACGAAGCATACGGCAATATGGGCGTGGGCCCGAAAATGATAAATTTTTTGTTGGAAAAGGCAAAATCCTGCGGCGCAAAATCCGTGTTCATTTTGACGACGCAGACTGCGGATTGGTTTGAAAAATTGGGATTTGTCGCCGACAAAATCGATTCGATTCCGCAAGAAAGAAAAAAGATTTGGTCGGAAAAGCGCGGCTCGAAAGTTTTTAGAATTTTGTTTTGATCATGGGAATGAAAAAATTCGGCACGAATCAGCAAAGCCTTTTTTCGAATTTCTAAAAAATTTTCAAATTCAATTTTGGAACTTCGCCGCATTGTCCGCCATGATTTTGTTCATGATGCGAATGATGCTCGCCGTGATGGTTGCAATTCGCGCTGGAATTTTTTTGCAATTTTCCTTCCGCCAAAAGTCGAGCCGCTTCGTCTGCCGCGCCCGAATTTCCAGCATAAATTTCGATTTCCGCAGAATTCAGCGCGGACAGTGCGCCGCCGCCGATTCCTCCGCAAACGAGCGCGCTCACTTCTTGCTCCTTCAAAAAATCCGCGAGTGCTTCGTGTCCCGCGCCGCCAACGTCAACGATTTCCAAAGCGGAAATTTTTCCGCCCGCGATTTCATAAAATTTAAAAAATTTCGTGTGTCCAAAATGTTGAAAAATTTTCCCGTCTTCTTTTGAAAAACAAACCGCGATTTTCATTTCATTTTCCTCTAAAGCGTTCGCCAAAATTTTCGCCGCCTTCATTTTTATTTTCATTATAACAAATTTTCCGCGCAAAAGCAATTTCAAAATTTTGCAAAAAAAATTATCGCAATTTGTGTTTTTTCATTTCGGCGATAAGCGCGAGGACGGATTTTTTGTCGGATTCGCAAAGCTTCTGAAAATCGGAAACGAGCCTTTGAAGCGGCGAAGTGCGCATCGCGTTTTTTCCCAGCACCAAATATTCGACGCTCACGCCCAAAACTTGCGCAATCTTCACGGCATTTTCCGCGCTGGGAATCGCCTTGTGCCCATTTATGTAATTGCGAATCGTGTTGACGCTGATTCCGGTTTTGTCGGCAATTTCCTTTGGCTTGATGTCCTGAAAAAGCATTTCTTCGCGCAGATTTTCCTTGAAATCCATAATATAAAGTTTAATCTAATAAGATTAGAATTTTCTTGACTTTTATCTTTTATAATTATATACTTTTTAAAAGTGATTAAATATAATCAACATACCTCGACGCAAGCATCGAGGTATGTTGTTCTCATAAGGTATCGCTGTCGGATTTCATACCCTTTTATTACGACGCAAACGTCGGGGTATGAAACCCTCCGCACGAATCACTTTTGTTTTGGAGGGAAACAAATGAAAAAATTATTTTTTATTGAAATTTTTCTTGCGGCAATATTTTTGGTTGGATGTCAAAATGCCTCGGAAGAAGAAACGTACACTGTTTGGACGGACCTTTCAACAGCGGACGATTTTCAACGAACTTTTGGAACAACGTTATACGACGGAAAATATGTCACTGTAGAAATTTTAAATTCGCAATTTTCACAAATAATGCAAACTGTGGGAAATGAGGCTGCCGAATTCAAACACAATTGGACAGAAGAAGAATTGAAAAAATATTTTGTTGGAAGAGGCTTCGATTCTGGAACCGCAAGCAAAACCGTGGCATGGCTTGTAACTGTGAATCACGGATTAGTAGCCTCACGAGACGGTCCTCTCGTCTATTACATTTTGAAATAAATTGCAATTTTCGGAATACAAAATTTCCCGCAAAAATTTTTTATTTTCGAAATTTTGCTTGACATTAAAAATTTTTTCCGCGAGAATTGCTTTATGAATGAAATTGAATTTTACAAAAAAACCAGTTGTTTCACTGAACTTGGGCTTTACAAAAATTTTGCGAAAGCCTTGCCGGACGACATTCGCGAACTTTGCCTTTTGCAGCGTCATCAAATAATTCATCCGGTTGCGATAATGAAATGCGGCGGACAAAAGCAAACTTTTCACGGCGACATGACGCAGATTCCGTGCGACAGTTTGCTTTTTGAAAATGAGCGTTTTCCCACGGCATTGAGCATTTTGGCGGAATTGCTTCGCCGAGAAAATGAATATTCTTGCCAGCGAAAAATCCAAAACAAAATGCATCTCACTTGCCGCGAGCAGGCGATTCTTTTGGCCGCGATTTTGAAGGCGAAAGGAATTCCCGCGCGGGCACGAAGCGGATTCGCGCCGTATATTTCCAATGACGGCATTTTTCACGACCATTGGATTTGCGAAAGATTTTGCGATAAAGAAAATCGATGGATTTTGACCGACGCGGATTGTTGCGTCGAAAATTTGAATTTCGATTTTGCCGACATTCCTTGCGATAAATTTCTTTTTGGCGCGCAATCATATTTGAAAATTCGCAGCAAAGAAATTTGCGATAACGCTTTGGAGTATGCGTCCGTTCCGCCAACGCACGGAATGCGCGCCGCGCTGCAATCGCTTTTTTACGATTTGCATTCGCTGATGAACGACGAAATTTTCTTTTGGCATTCTCCGCGATACATTGTCGAAAAGAATTTCGATTTATCGCAAGCGGAATTCGAAGAATTGGATTTTATCGCAAATTTGATGCTCGAGCCAAGCAAGAATTTTGAAAAAATTTGCGATATTTGGGAAACCACGCCAAAATTCCGAATCGTTTCCGGCGGATTTAATTAGTAATATAGAAAACTTTGAACATATCAATTTTGCGCAAAAAAAATTAAAATTTTTAAAAAAAATTCGCAAAACCTCTTGACATTTTTTATGGGGGGGGGTATAATCTTCTC
>CAMWIU010000143.1 GCA_947174385.1 uncultured Treponema sp. | reverse complement strand
AGGCTGCTCGGACCATTGCTCGTTTTGCGCGATTCCGATCATTCGCGGCGAACTGCGAAGCCGCCCTTCCCAAGATGTGCTTTCGGAAATAAAATCTCTTTTGCAGCGCGGCGTTTTCGAAATAAATCTTGTTGGGCAAGATTTGGCGGCGTATGGCACGGAAAAAACTTTTGTGCGTGGAAAAGAAAAAACGCGCTCGCCGCTTTATTCGCTGCTCGAAAAAATCAGCGCGCTCAAAGGAAATTTTTGGGTGCGGCTTTTGTACATTCATCCCGATCATTTTCCGCTGGACATTTTGGAGCTGCTCGAAAAAGATTCGCGCCTGCTCGCGTACTTTGACATTCCGTTCCAATCCGGCGACGATGAAATTATCCGCGCGATGAACAGAAAATCCACGCAAAAAAATTACATCGAACTTGTGCGCAAAATCCGCGACGCGCTTCCGAACGCCGCGATTCGCACGACTTTTCTTACAGGATTTCCCGGCGAAAATGAAGACGCTTTTGCGAACACTTTGGATTTTTTGAAAAAGATTCGCGCGGATTGGGCGGGTGCGTTTTGCTACAGCAAGGAGGACGGCACTCCCGCCGCGAAGATGAAAAATCCTGTGCCGAAAAAAATCGCCGCCGCTCGCCAAAAAATTCTGCTTTCTGCGCAGGAAAAAATCGCGGCGGAAAATCTCGCGCGCCGAATCAAAAATGAGAATGGCGAAAATCTCGAATACGAAGTTTTGATTGAAGAAATTTTTTCGGAAGAAAAAGGCGAGTCGTTCGCGATTGGACGCGCTTGGTTTCAAGCACCCGACGTGGACGGAAATTTCGTGGTGCGATTCGACGGCGAAGACGAAGCCGCGCGCGCGTTGGTAAAGCCCGGCCGCGTCGTTCGTGCGAAAGTTCTCGGTGTGCGCGGCGTTGACATTGATTCGGTTTTAATTCCTTGATTTTAAGCAAATGAATTTTGCCGCAAGCGCGTGAATATTTTTGACAAAACAGCGTGAAACGGATTTTGTCAGAACAGACGAAGCCTAAATCAATGCGTAGCAGGAATCGTTATAATAACGAATTCCGAATCACGCTGAAACACAAATCGTTAAAATAACGATTGCTAAACCACCGTGAAACATAAATCGTTATTTTAACGAAAGCCGAATCACCGTGCGGCAGAAATCGTTATTTCGGACATTGATTCGTGCGAAGGATTTCATACCCCGACGCTTGCGTCGAGGTATGTTGATTTATTTATTGCGATTTTGTCAATTTCGGTGTATAATAAAACAAATGGTTGAAATTGTCGTAATGATTTAAGCGAAGTGAAGTTTTCGGCTTGTTTTCTTCGCTGCTAAAAATTGATGGAGGTTTTTAATGAATATGATTGCTAGAGGTTTTACATTTTTGATATTTTTATTTTTGGTTAATATGCAGATTATGGCAGAAGTTGAAGAGCTTGAAGGTCTATGGGGTGGACTGACACAAACAGATGATGTTGTTTATACCGATGGTGACCAATGGGGATTTTATTTTGAAGATGCTGTTTGCTATTATGCTTATTGTTTTGATAACGAATGGTTTTATTCATGCGAGAAACCACTGGGGCTTGTAGAAAAAGCTTATGAACCAAATACTTTTCGATCTTCAGATTCTCGTGTTAGATTTATTCTAAAAGGTGAAAAACTTTTTGTAGAATCAAAACCTCAAGGCTCGGTGCATTTGATAACATTTGGAGTAAAAAAAATTACTGGCATCAAACCAAAAGAGGCGACAATAGCACAGTTGCAAATAAAAGCAAAAAAATATTATACACAAAATTAAAAACAATGAACAACGAATTTGAAAAACATCTTTCGCTTTTGAATCCCGAACAAAGGGCTGCGGTGGAGCACGATGGAAAGTCGCTTTTGATTTTGGCGGGCGCGGGCAGCGGAAAGACGCGCGTCATCACTACGAAAATCGCGTATTTGATTGCGGAAAAAAATTACGACCCGCGTTCGATTTTGGCGGTGACGTTCACGAAAAAGGCGGCGAAAGAAATGCGCGAAAGAGTCGAGGCGATGTATCCGCTTGCCGACGGCTGCCAGATTCGGACGTTCCATTCTTTCGGCGCGTATTTTTTGCGGCGTTATGCCGAGGAAGCTGGAATCGACAAAAATTTCACGGTCTACGATGACGACGACATGGCGACCCTCGTGCAAAAGTCCACGCCGGGTTTGAAAAAAAGCGAAGCCGCTTCTTACGCGCATAAAATTTCTTTGGCGAAAGATTATTATTTGCATTGCGACAGCGAGCGTCTCGTGGAGATTTCCGCCGATCCGCTTTTCCCCGAAATTTATTCCGCCTATCAAAAAAAGCTTCGCGCCACGGGCAATGTTGATTTCGGCGATTTGATCATGCTTCCGATTGATTTGCTTAACTCGAATGAAAACGTCGCGCGGCAAACGCACTTTCGCTATCGCGTGATTATGGTTGACGAATATCAGGACACGAACATCGCGCAGTTTTTGTTTTTAAAAGCCTTGAGCGGAGTTGACGAAAATTCGGGAACTTATGTTTGCGTCGTCGGCGACGACGATCAGTCGATTTACAAATTTCGCGGCGCGGAAGTGCGGAACATTTTGAATTTCCAAAATGAATTTCCCGGGACGGATTTGATTCGGCTTGAACGAAATTATCGTTCCACGGCGAGCATTTTGAACGCGGCGGGAAAAGTCGTGAGCAGGAACGAAGGGCGGCTTGGAAAAACTTTGATCGCCGAACGCGGCGACGGAAAAAAGCCCGCGCTTGTTTTTTTGCCGAATCAGGAAGACGAGGCGACGTTTTGCGCCGACCTCATTTCGAAAAAATATGCGGAAGGCGTGCCGTATAATTCTTGGGCGATTCTTTATCGCACCAACGCGCAGTCGCTCGGATTTGAAAGCGAATTCTTGCGCAGGAAAATTCCTTATCAAGTTGTGGGCACTTTGAAATTCTACGAGCGCGAAGAAATAAAAGATTTGCTTGCGTTCCTTTCTTTGTGCGCGAATCCAAAAGATGAAATCGCTTTCCGCCGAATCGTGAACAAGCCCGCGCGCGGAATCGGCGCGGGAACGCAGGACAAGCTTGTCGCTTCCGCCTTGAACGAAGATGGCTCGATGAAAAATTTGCTTGAGGCGGCAAAATCGCTCGCGCCCAAACTTTCCAAAAAGGCGAAGGAAGGAGTGACAGAATTTTGCGACCTTGTGCTTTCGCTCATAGAAGAAATTTCTTCGGGCAAAAAAGGCGGCGAGCGGCTTTCGACATTTGTCGAAGAATTGATTCAAAAAAGCGGGCTTGAAGAATTGCACAGCGCGGACGATGAAATCAATGGAACTCAGCGCGTCGCGAACATGCAGGAACTTGCGAACAACGCCGCGCTTTACGAATTCAGCATTGACGGGCTTTTGGAATTTTTGGACACGATCGAACTTGACAGAACGCTCGCGAGCGAGGAAGAAAAATCCGCTGCCGACCGCGTTACGCTGATTACTTTGCACAATACAAAAGGCTTGGAATTTGAGCGCGTCATAATAACAGGGCTTGAGCAGGGAATCTTTCCGCGCGACGACAAAATTGGCGCGGAGCTGGAAGAAGAGCGCAGGCTTTTTTACGTGGGAATCACGCGCGCGAAAGACGAGCTTTATATTACAAGTTGCGCCCAGCGGCGGCTTTTCGGCAGAACAGAATATATGGATGAGAGCGTTTTTTTGGATGAAGTGGGTGAGGGCGTTTTCCGAGTTTTTGGCGATGTTCCACAACGTTACAAATATAAAATTTTGGGGCGCGGAGAAAATCAATTTTACGACTCAGGTTTTTCGGACGAGGATTTCTGCGAAATGCGCGGCGCATTCGACGGCGTTCAAAAAATAAATCAACATACCTCGACGCAAGCATCGAGGTATGTTGTTCTCAATAAGGTATCGCAGTCGGGTTTCATCCCCTTTATTACGACGCAAGCGTCGGGGCATGAAACCCTCCGCACGAATCATCCGCTTGCGAAAAAATTTCCCGTCGGGCAAACCGTTTTCCACGACGACTACGGCTATGGCCAAGTGGTCAAGGCTTTTTTGAACGAAGGCGAATATGTAATCGAAGTGGCGTTCCAAAACGGCGGCACGAAAAAATTCTTGCCCGAATATCAAAGTTCAAGTTTGATGCGCGTGGAAGAATGAAAAATTGTGGAAAAGCGCGACGCGAATTTTTGCACTTGCGAATTTTCGGGCAATTTCGGCTTCGTCGCAAGTCGCGCGGCTTCGCAAATTTTTATGGAATAAAAATTTGCGTGTAGTACCATGCGCCGCTGTCGCTTTTTACTGCGGCCACTGCGGATTTTTTGTAAGCTTTATTCATGATGTTCGCTTTGTGCCCGGAACTGTTCATCCATTGATTTGCAACGTAATTTGGATCGTCGGAATAATTGTACGCCACATTTTCCGCTCCGTTGCCTCCAAGATTTTTTATTCTTGTGTTGAATCCATCGTGACTGAACGCGACTTTTCCGCTCGCCATATTTTCTGAATGAATTTTGCATTGTTCGTAAACTTTGTCATCCCAAATTAAATTTGTTCCGCGTCGCGCATTGACGGCATCGAAAACTTGTTTGTCATATTCGCTGTACCCCCCCCGATATTGGGGGGGTTGGGGCGGGGGGGGGCCGGGGAGGGCGGTCTCGCGCTGGGGTGCGGGGGGGGGGGGGGAAGTGGTGGGGGGGGGGG
>CAMWIU010000142.1 GCA_947174385.1 uncultured Treponema sp. | reverse complement strand
TTCCCCACATCGAGGCGGCGGACTTTTTCGGCATCGCGACGGGCAACAAAATGAAGGACAAGTTCGCGCGTTCGGGACTGCATGCCGTAAAGAGCACGCGGGTGGACGCACCGATCGTGGAGGAATTCCCGCTGACGCTCGAGTGCAAGGTCGCGGAATGCCAGCACACCGCCTACGGATTCCGCGTGCTCGGCGAAATCCTCAACGTGCTTGCGGACGAAAAAGTGCTTGACGAAAAGGGCAAGGTCGTCCCCGCAAAGCTCAACGCGTTCGTGTTCGACCAGTTCCAGAACGGCTACTACGCAATCGGCGAGAAAGTCGGGCAGGCATGGCATACCGGCGCAGGGCTGATGAGGCAGTAAGCGATTTGCATCGGACAGAATTTATTTCCGCAAATACGTAAAAATATTTGCGGAAATACGTCTGCATATTTCGGGAAAAACGCATGCGTATTTGCGGAAATACGTTTACGTTTTTCCGCAAATAAATTCGCGAGACTGCGGAAATACGGATTATTCCAATCTCTGATTGCGCTTTGAATTCCCGGCATAATTGAACTGGTAGTCGCACAGCGAAAAGGCGAAGGTTTCCCTGTCCACCAGACCGACCGGAAGCGCGCTGTCATAGAGCCGCATGAGAAAATCCACCGTTTGGGCGCAAGTGTGGTAAGTGCCGAAGGATTTGTCATAATCGTAGTCGGCGATGCCGTTCGCGACATTCCCGAAATTCGTCTTTGTTGCGGCAGGCGCAAAAACTTTCGCGCGCATCTTCGCACCAGTTTCAATCAGCTCGCGGGCAAGCCCTTCGGTGAACGCGCTGACAAAAAATTTGCTCGCGCAATATGTGACCGCCGTTGGCACGATCGTGTAGCCGCCGACGGACGAAATGTTGATGAGCTGCGCGTTGTCTGTCTCCCGGTAGTCGTGCGCGTACAGGGTGGAAAGTATTGCCACCGCCGCGACATTGAGGCCGAGCATTCGCTCCATTTTTGCCAAATCCTGATCGTGCACGGCGCGGTAGTCTCCGAAGCCCGCGTTGTTGATCCATGTTTCAATGGCAAAGTTTTTTAATGACTCATACAGGGCATGCGCATTTCCTTTTTGGGATAAATCCGCAGGCGTGACGACCACTTCCAATGCGCTGTCGAGCGCGGCGATTTCCTTTTTCACTGCTTCTAGTCCGTCCGCGTTCCTCGCGACGAGAATCAGGTTCTTGCCTCGTTGCGCAAACCGCATGGCGGCCTCGCGCCCAATCCCCGAACTCGCGCCTGTCATGGCAACGTATTTTTTCATTTGAGTTACCTCCGTAATGTGATATAATAGTCTACAACATGGAGTGAACTCCATGTCAAGAGAAATTTAAAATTTTTGCAGGGCGAGAGATTCGGCACGGGAGGTGATTTATGGAATATACATCGGGTCAATTTGCAAAGCTGATGGGAATGAGTTTGGACACGTTGCGGTATTATGAAAAAGAAGAACTCATACTGCCGGGGCGCAAAGAAAACAATCACAGGATATATGATGATAGCGATGTAAACTGGATGCAGTTCATCAAAAGGCTGAAGGAAACGGGAATGCAGATAAAGGAGATTCGGAAATACGCGCGGCTGCGTTCGGAAGGCGCGGCGACGATGGGCGAAAGAATGCAGATGCTGGTGAGCCATCGCCATTCTTTGGACGAGAAAATCAAGCAGCTGAAAAAGCACCGCAGAAAACTGGATGAAAAAATAGAATATTACAAAAATCAAATTGAGCGGACAAACTTTTTTCAAAAATAAAATTTTGGTGCTTCCTGCCTTTCGGCAAATTATTCTCTCCGTTTGCGCCTTTTGTTTTTGTTCGCCACGGCTTGCAACCTTGAAAAATCATTTTCGGAGCACGGCTGGCGGACATCGTTTATCTTGTAAAGCTCGCAGCCGAAATTGAACAGTTCCATCACGGCTTTGCAAAGTTTGTTGCCGAGTTCCGTCAGCGAGTATTCGGTTTTCGGCGGAACAACGGGATAAAGCTTGCGGCTTACTATGCCGTCGCTTTCAAGAGCCTTGAGCTGTTCGGCAAGCATTTTGGGCGTCGCGTTTATAAGCTTCGCAAGTTCGCTGTAGCGCAAAACCCTGTCAAAAAGATAGTAAACGATGTCCAATTTGTATTTGCCGCCTATGACGGCAATCGCCGCATCCAAAGGGCAGCTGCAAGATTTCAAGACTTCTTTATCCATACAAAACTCCTGTACTTTCTAAAAAGGTAGTATGGCACTTTAAAGTGCGTTCTTGCTAAAAATATATTGTGGGTTTATTATATTAAGTGACAATGAATTTGTCAATAAAATTTTCAGGAGGTTCCTATGGAATTCATGGAATTGGCGAAGTCGCGCTATTCGGTGCGTTCGTTTTCCGCCAAAAAAATCGAGGACGAAAAGCTGAACAAGATTTTGGAAGCCGCAAGAATTTCGCCTACTGCGGCAAACCGGCAGCCGCAAAAAATCTACGTGCTGCAAAGCGAGCATGCGTTGCAGAAAATCAATTCGGTTTGCCAGTGCATTTTCGGCGCGCCTACTGTCCTTTTGGTGACGGCGGACGAGACGGAAACTTGGAAAAATCCGTTTTCCGAAAATTACAATACTGGCGACATCGATTGCAGCATTGTGTGCACGCATTTGATTTTGCAGGCTTGGGAACTTGGCATCGGCTCGTGCTGGGTGGGGTATTTCGATTTGGCGCAGGTTCAGAAAACGATGGACTTGCCTGGCAATGAGAAACCCGTCGCCATATTGCCGATGGGTTATCCGTCCGAGGATTCAGAGCCATCGAACATGCATCATTCCCGCAAGGATTTGGAACAGATGGTAAAATATTTGTAGCAATCTCAGCCACCCGCATGGCGGGTGGTTTGTTTTCAAATAGAAATCTTTAATTTATCAGGAATATTTAATCCATAAGCGCATTTTTTGATAGCTTTCGAAAAGTTTTGTTGATAACTTTCGGGTAGGCAGTTTTTAAAAGCATTCAGAATATCTTTGATGTGCGCATTGTCTTTTTCGGTTTCTAAAATGATTTTGTTATGCGCCACGCAATTCCGCAGATAATTGATTTTCTCTTTGCTTTGTTCGAGAGCGGTCATGGAAAATCCTTCGTAATTTATTTTGTCCTTGATACTGATAATTTCGTTGATGACTTCAAGTAAACCGTATTTTTCAATTTTTTCATAACTTTCTTTATCAATATTCCAAATTTGTGCTCTTAAAAATTCTTCAAAAAATGAAAGATATTTGAATACGTTGACCAATAGCCGTTTGTCATATCTGTATGTATCTTTCAATGTTTCCCATTTTACGGGAACGCCGTTTTTGTTTAGCAGTTCGGCAAATCGCAGATACTTTATTTCGCCCTTGAGCGCAATCCATTTTTCTATTTCTTCTGAATGCTCGCTGTAATCAATTATTTTTTCTCTTGCTGACATCTGTAGTTATTGACCTCTCTTATGAATAATTCTGAAGATGATATTTTAGACGCATCGTTTTCAGGTTT
The DNA here is from genome assembly GCA_947174385.1 of uncultured Treponema sp. Classification (GTDB taxonomy): domain Bacteria; phylum Spirochaetota; class Spirochaetia; order Treponematales; family Treponemataceae; genus Treponema_D. The sequence continues at coordinate 1,456 of CAMWIU010000142.1, read as the reverse complement.
TGATTTCTCTTTCTGTTTCTTGGGGATTATAATCTTTTCAATCAAATGTCGCTTTTCATTCGGCGACAAACTTTTGAAGTAACTGTAAACCTCGTTCCATTGCGGTAGTTCATCCCATGTAAATTCATTGCGCTGCGGACTTTCTTTTTTGTTGTTTCGCCTGATAATAAAATTGTTTTCGGGTAGCGTCTTAATTATTACAAAATCAATATGATACGGCTTTCCGTCCTCATTTGTCAACGTTATTGCGGTGGTGGAATTTTCAATTTTTTCTTTTTCTTTTCCTTTTCGACATTTTTCGAAAGCCGAAATAAAATCATTTTTAACTTCTGTAGGATTTGGAAAATCACCATTTTTCTTATACAGCAAAGAATTTTTAGACAGCAACATTTGATAGTCCAAATCGTATTCGCCTTTCTCGTCCTCAATCATTGTTCCCCACGCCCCAGAACCGACCAATCGGACGGCAAATTTATATTTCTCATTCAACGTTTTTTGTACGTCATGAAGAAGCGCATGTGCTCTTTGTCTTGCTATGGCACATTGCTTTTTTGTAACTCGCTTGAACATAATTTTGTCTTTTGGTTTAATCGGTTGTTTCGCTGAAATAAATGTTCCATGCCTCTTGCATCAATCCTCTGGAGAGAACACTTCAATTTAAGGCAGCTCTATGTCTTCTCTTACAGTTACGAACTTTGAAAGCTTTACGCCTTTGCTTATTTCGGTTTTATAGGATTCCTGCAAATCAGCAGCCTTGATGATGTCTACAGGTTTGATTTTGTTTTTTAATATGGTTTCTCCATTTTTGATAGCAAAAACGTGAACCATAGCAACCTGCTCATTTCTGCTTGCCGTTTCATACATTTTTTTCAATTCTCTACCCAATTCCATAATCAGATCAAATTCTTTTTGTGTGTAAAGCATCTCGAACGCTCCTCTAAGTTTTTTTTGTAGCAATTTTATTATTGCAATTAGCAATATACTACAGGGAAGTTTTTTTGTCAAGTACTTTTACTAAATAAGGGCAAATTAAATTATCTAATCTATTAAACTAACCAAATTTTTTTCCGCTTTTCGACTTTGAACTCACGTCGCCATAAAAAACGTCCGCGCGGGCAAAAATTCTCGTCGCTCATACCGTACAAAACACGCCCTTGGTAACTATTCCGCTGATGACCTTTTCACGTAGTGCGTCGTCATAGGGATTGGGGAATTTCGTAATTCATATCGATATGTATCCGCTAAATTTTCGTTTGCCATGCAGTCATTATATACATCAAAAACGAAAAACAAGCCGATGCGGAAAACGAAGCAAGATGCCGTCATAAATAAACGCGAATTCACCGAAAATATAAAAATAGACGGCAAAATAGGATTTCTTGTTATCATTGGACTATATAGTTAAGGCTCTTGACTAGTTAACTCAATCCAAATAGGATGTAACTAGTGATAAAAC
>CAMWIU010000141.1 GCA_947174385.1 uncultured Treponema sp. | reverse complement strand
GTGGTTTGGAGGGAGAAAACCCCCGCTTCCGAGTAGAGGGGTTGTCTCCCTCCAAATTAAAGTTCCCACGCTTTCAAGCGTGAAAAAATTATTTTTTAAGTACCTCTTGCTTAAAATGCGCTATCTCGGTGTTGGCGTAGTCGATGAACGCCACGTAGGCTTCCACGCCCTCAATGAGCGCGTGTGCGTTCACGTGCATCGCAAGCATTTTGTACGCCTCGTCGCTCGCCGTGCGAGCCGCCTTGAGCGCGCCCGCAGTCTTTGCCGAACGCTCGTCCGTGCGTTGTCCTGTAAGCGAGCGCACTTCCTCGTTCGCAGCTTTCAGTTTTTCCACGAACGCGCCGAGCGAAAGTGCGTCCACCTGCGCCTTGTACTTGCCCTCCAAGTCCTGAATGAAATTGACAAGCAAGCCCGTCTCCTTGTCCATTTGCGCCTGCACGTTGATTTTGTAGTCCTTGATGTGCTGTTGCAGGACCTTCGCCGCCTCCGCGAGAGAGTCCACCGGGAAGTTCACGTAGCCTGCGACCGCCTTTTTGTAGCCGGCATAAAGCTGGTCGCGCAGCCTGTCGGCTTCCGCGATTTTGTCGGTGGTGAGACTTTTCGCGCTGATTTTAAGGTTTTCGTCCTCCGCCGTGACCGCCTCGCGCAATGCTTTCACCTGCGCCGCGCACTTTTCGGACACCGCCGCGTCCTTCTCCGCGCGCCCCGCCATGTTTGACACGAACAAGAAGTGCGCGGCGTTGTTCATGTTACCTAAGAAAATCGACTGGATTTCCCTCATACAAACCTCCTAATGATTTCAGAAATGACTTCAAGTGGCAGTTGATATGTCCAAACGGTTTCAGAATGCCCTTCAAGTTGCACTTGATGTGTCCAAACGATCTCGGAAGCGACTTCAAGTCGCACTTGAAGTGTCCAAACGGCTTCAGAAGTGCCTTCAAGCCGCACTTGAAGCGTCCAAACGGTTTCAGAAGTGAGTTCAAGTGGCACTTGATGTGTCCAAACGGATTCGGAAGTGAGTTCAAGTGCCACTTGATGTGCCCAGACGGTTTCAGAAATGGCTTCAAATGGCACTTGAACCGTCCAAACGGCTTCGGGATAGCCTTCAAGTGTCGCAGAGCTTTCGCTCTGCTTACCGAGTTTTCTTCGAAAACTCGCGCCATAAACCGGCATGGCTTCAGAAATGAGTTTAAGTTGCGGTTGAAGGTGTGTTTGTGTCGCAGGACAAAGCCCTGCTTGGCGAGTTTTGCTTTGCAAAACTCGCCAAAATTGGCATTTTGTGCGCCAAATTCGTAGTTTTTAGATGCGTTGCGTAAAAATGCTATATCATTGTATAGGTGGGGGGGGTAATCAATACTGGGGTTTCGCTTCCCGCATTTCTCTGCATTGACAAATTGTAGCACAGGCGAGGGCTAATGTCAATCTTTTTTCAAGAAGATGCTTCCTTGCTTTCCCGTGGCGTGCTCGATTTGGATTTCCACGCAGGAAAGCGCGTCGAACGTTCGGCGGATTTCATCGCGGACGAACTGCGCGTCTTCGTTGTATCGCAGCCCGAGGATTTCCGCCGCGCGGAAAATTTCTTCTTCGTCCTGCAAGATTCTCGCCGTGCCAAAAACGATGACGCTTTTGTACGCCGTGCTCAATTTTTCCTTTATCACGTCGTCTTTTTGAATCACGCACAGGCTCACTTTTTGGCATCTTTTGAGCGCGTCGATTTTGTGGCCGATTTTCGCGCCGTGAAACAAGATTTTTCCGAAAGAGCCTTGATTCGCGTCGCATGGATTTTCTTGCGCCTCGCAAAAAACATAGTTCACAGGAACGGCGTAAGGGTAGCCGTCGTCGCCGCTCAATGCCAAAATCGCGGTCTTTCCGTTTTTCAAGATCTCAAGCGTTTCCTCGCGCGAAAGCTGCTGTTTTTCCCTTCGCATTTTCCGGAACATATTTTTTTCCCCTGTAAAATTTGCTTATAAATTACTCTTGAAAAAGTTTTCATTATGATATAGCATTTCAAAGTTATGTACAATAGCCTTGGCGAAATCTGCATTTTGATTCTCTCGGCGGTGTTGCTTTTCAATACGCTGTTTTCGTTTTCGCTGAAAGAAAGAAAAAATCTTTTGTTTTTGCTTTGCGTGCTTTGCACTTTGCTTTCGTGCCTTGCGGACATAATTTCGATTTATCGAATCGAACATTTTGACGCGCAATCGATTCCTGTTTCCACGGCAATCACTTCGCTTTTCTTTTTGTTTCTCGGACTTACGCCTTTTGTTTTCGTGAGTTATGTGTTCGAGTTTTTGTCGATTTCATGGAAGCTCAAAAAGGCTTTCTATGTCGCGCTTTTCGCGCCGATTTTCGTGTATTTGATTGTGTTCGCGTTGAACTTCAAATTCAATCTGATTTTTCGCTATGATCCGATTTTGGGTTACACGCGCGGTGCGCTCAAAAATATCACCTACATCGAAAGTGGCTTTTATGCGATGCTCATTTTGTTTGCGGCTTTGTGCAATAGAAAAATACTTTCGCGCCGCATGAAAATCACGTTCGCGCTTTATCCGATTTTGGAAACAGGCATAATGCTGATTCAATTTTTCTCGACGTACTGGGTGATGACTGGAACGTCTTCGTTCGCCGTTTTGCTGCTTGTGTATTTGTGCGCCCAAACCGACTTGCTTGAATATGATTTGCAGACGGGGCTTCTTTCCGCAATTCATCTTGAAAGCATTGTAAACAAAAGTCCGCGCGCGTTGCTCGCGGTGATTTCTATTGAAAACTATGCTCATCTTGAAAGTTGCATGAGCGAGAGCGCGTTCCGTCTTGTGCTGCAAGAAATATCTTCGGGGCTTGTGCAAAATTTCGGCCACGATTCGTATCATCTCGGCGCGAATAAATTCGCCGTGCTTTCAGCGAATATTGACGCGCTGAAAAAGGACATTCGAAATTTTTTCGGGCAGTTCGAAAATTTCAAGGTCGAGGGAAATTCCGCTTGCCATGTGGATTTTTCTGCGATTGTGATTGAGCTTCCTTCTCACGCGAAAAACTACAGCGAGGCGATGGAATTGGCGGAGCATTTGCTTTCGCTCGCGCATTCTTCGAAAGACCAAAAAATATTTTTTTGTCATAAGGGCTATGTTGACGAACTCAATCGGACAAAAACAATTTGCGGAATTCTCGAGCGCGAGCTGGACATTGGTTCCTCGCAATTTCAAATTTATTTCCAGCCGATTTATTCTGCGAAGGAAAGGCGGTTTGTTTTTGCCGAGGCTTTGGCGCGGCTTGTTGGCACGGAAATTGGCGACATCATGCCCGCCGAATTTATTCCGATTGCACAATCGCGCGGACTGATTGATCAGCTCGGAAAAGTTGTTTTTGAAAAGGCGTGCGATTTCGTTTGCCGCCACAAAGATTTCACTGGCTCGATTTCGGTGAATTTTTTCATCCGCCAAATGGTCGATCCTGAAATAGTCGATTTTATTTTGGGAACAATCGAAAAATTCGGAATAAAGCCGGGCGACATTATAATTGAAATTACAGGAAGCGTTTCCGCAGATGAATTCAATTCTGTTCGCAGAAATATGCTGCATCTTTCAGGAAAGGGCGTGATTTTTTATTTCGACGATTTCGGAATGGGCTGCTTGAATTTTGCGAGCGTGATAACTCTTCCAATCAAGGCGATAAAAATCAGCCGCTCGTTCATTTTGATGATGGAAAAGAATGTCGAATTTTTCAGGTTCGTAAAAAGTTTCATCCAAAGTTTGCGGGACGGCAGTTTGAAAATCCTCGTCGAAGGAATCGAAACAAAGGCGCAAGATCAGATGATAATGCTTTTCGACGTGGACTTTGTGCAAGGATTTTTGTATTCACGTCCAGTTCCCGAACAGGAATTTTTGTCCGTGCTAAAAAATGGAACAGGTTCGCCTACCTCTCTCCCTCCAAATTAAAATGCTTGCGGAAAAATAAAAATTATGCTATGCTGATTTCATAAATGCTGATTGTTTTGTTTTCGCCCGAAAGCGCGGCGCAGTTTGAAAAAGTATTTCCCTCAAAAAACGGCGAGCAAAGCGCGTTCGAGCGGACGCTTGCTTGGGCGGAATTGCTCGCGCAGAATTTCGCGCCTTCGAAAATCGCGGTTTTCTGCTTTGCCAAAAACGAGGCTGCGGTAAAATCCGCGCTCGGATCAAAAGAAGTTTTTTGCCTTGCCGAAGAAAATTGGAACGTCGCGCTCTTGCTTGAAAAAATGTCCGCGCTCGCAAAAGATTCGTCCGAGACTTCGATAATTTTTGCAAACGCTTCGGCCGCATTTTTGGACGCGCCGCTTTCAAAGTCTCTCGTTCGCTTGCACACCGAATACAAAGCCGAATACACTTTTGCCGAAGGATATCCTGCGGGATTCGCGCCTGAAATTTTGGATTCTGGCGCGGCTTCGATAATTTGCGCTTTGTGCGAAAAAATCGCGGGCGGGCAGGGAAGTGCTGCCGTTACGAAAGATGCGATTTTCGACATTATAAAGTCCGACATAAATTCTTTTGAAATCGAAACGCAAATCGCAAGCCATGACTACAGGCTTTTGCGGATGAATTTTTTGTGCGACTGCCATGCGAATTTTTTGAGCGCGAAAAATTTGGCGAAAAAGCTCGTCGAAAAAAATCGCGCTGATTTGCTCGAACTTGATTCGCAAAAAATCGGCGAAGAAAACGTGATCGCGATTTCGGAAATCGCAAAGGAATGCGACGACGTTTTGAAAACCGTTCCAGCGTTCTACAATGTTCAAGTGAACTGTTCGTGCAAAGTGCCGCCGCCATTTTCGCCTTATGCGGATTTTTTCGAAAAACGTTACGGCGAAAAAATCACTTCGACGCAATTGCGGATGCCGCTTGAAAAATTTTCTTTGCTCGCAAAAAAAATGAAATCGTTTTCGCAAGATGCGGTCGTGTCGCTTTCCCGTTTCGGCGAGGCGGGTGTGCCTCCCGAAATCGATTCTTTTTGGCGCCAGATTTTCCAAAACGG
>CAMWIU010000140.1 GCA_947174385.1 uncultured Treponema sp. | reverse complement strand
GCTGGCAAGCGAAGTGCAACCAGAGAACGCACCAGTGCCGATTCTCTGTACAGTATCAGCGAGCGTCACGCTTGTAAGCGACGTGCAGTCAAGGAACGCATCTTTCAAAATGCCCGTCACGCCCTCTGGAATCACGAGATCCGCAGGCAGCCTGTCTTTGTCCTTTGCACCTAACCAAATCATGCCTTGATACTTTATGCGATAAAGGTATGAAGGAATTTTGGGCGCTTTCATCGGGGATTTTGATTTTGCCGAAGCCTCTGTATTTGACGGAGAGACTTCCTCCTTCTTGCCATTGCAGCCTGTCAAAGCCACCGACATAACCATTGCCGCGAGCGCGGCCACTTTTACCATCTTTTTCATGTTTTACTCCTTGTATGAAAAAGTTTGTTATTTTGTCGCAGCGCGATGCGCTGCTTTCAACATTTGCTCGCATTACTCCGCCATGTCCGTAGAAGTCGCAGACTTCTTCTTTGCGCCGCCCAACACTTCCTGCCTGAAATGCGCGATCTCCGTGTTGGCATAATCGATGAACGCCGCGTAGTCCGCCTCGCCCTCAAGTAGTGCGTGCGCGTTCACGTGAAGCACGAGCATGCGATACGCCTCATCGCTCGCTGTTCGCGCTGCTTTGAGCGCGCCAGCCGTTTTCGCCGAACGCTCGTCCGTGCGTTGCCCGGTGAGCGAGCGCACTTCTTCGTTCGCAGTTTTGAGCTTTTCCACGAACGCCGTGAGCGAAAGTGCCTTCACCTGTTCGGCGAACTTGCTTTCCAAGTCCTGAATGAAATTCACGAGCAAGCCCGTTTCCTTGTCCAACTGCGCCTTCACGTCGATTTTGTAGTCCTTGATGTGCTGTTGCAGGATTTTTGCCGCGTCCGCCATGTCTGCCATGGGAAAGCCCGCGTAGCCCGCGACGGCCTTCTTGTAGCCGGCATAAAGCTGATCGCGCAGGCGGTCGGCTTCAACGATTTTGTCGGTCGTGAGGCTCTTGGCGGAAATCTGCAAATTCTCGTCCTCCGCCTTCACTGCTTCCCGAAGCGCGGCAACCTGCGCCGCGCACTTTTCGGACACAGCCGCATCCTTTTCCGCGCGTTCTGCCATGTTCGAGACGAACAGGAAGTGCGCCGCGTTGTTCATGCTAGTGAGCGGGAGTGTTTGAATCTCTTTCATAGTGAATCTCCTTTGGTATGAAATGTTGCCGCCGCATACGCGCCGGTCGTTTTTATGCGCTGAATTTTTCCCGCGCAGGATTGCGCGGACGTATCAGAGGGCTCGGATTGCATGATTCCAAACTGCGCGAAGCCATCGGAGACCTCGGACAGCATGATTCCAATCCGCGTGGACGTGTCGGAGGGCTCGGATGGCATTTTCCCGACTTGCGCGAAGCCGTCGGAGGCCTCGGACGGCACTTTCCTGAACTGCGCGAAGCCGTCGGAGACCTCGGATTGCAGTCCGTCAATCGTTGGCAAGAAATTTTTCGCACCAAATTTGTATTTGTTCGGGTAGCGAGAGATTATCAATTGTGATTTTGCGAGGTCTTGGGGAAAATAACACGAGTTTTTGCGGAGAGACTGCGAGTTTTCCATAGGAAAACTCGTTAAGCAGGGCTTTGCCCTGCGACGCAAGCCACAGGTTTGCGTAAAAAAGGACGCGCAATGCAAGATTTTCTCCGCATTGCGCGTCCTTCTATATGAGAATTGGCTTTCTTCGAAATTACCTAGGTCGTTGTACCCCCCCCCGTACCCACGGAGGATTTATCGCCCATTAAAAATGCCGAAAACGGCGTGTTTGAAATCTGTGCGTAGATGAATTGTTCGTTATCAAAAGCCATTATTTTATTCATTTCAGATACAAGCCATTTTACAGAAATTCCCTGCGTTTGTCAATGTGGCGAAGCGAAATCTCAACTACTCACTACTCACTATTAACTATTCATTTTCCGTACTGCTTTTCTATGTCCGCGATTTGGTCGCGAATCACTGCCGCCTGTTCGTATTCCAAATTTTCGGCGTACTCGTTCATTTGCTTTTTCAAAGCCTCGATGAGCTTGCGCCGCTCTTTCGGCACGAAAAGGTTCGCGCTTTTTTTCAGCACATCGAGCTGCATTTCCGCCTCTTCTTTTGCTTCCTGCGTCTTGTGCTCGAGAATGTCTTCCACCGCCTTTTTTATCGTGGTCGGCGTGATGCCGTGTTCCTTGTTGTAGGCTTCCTGAATCGCGCGGCGGCGTTTCGTTTCTGAGATGGCTTCTTTCATCGCGTCGCTCATCCTGTCGGCGTACATCACGACCATTCCGTTCGCGTTGCGCGCGGCGCGTCCGATGATTTGGATGAGGGAAGTGGTGCTTCGCAAAAATCCGATTTTGTCCGCGTCCAAAAGCGCGATGAACGAAACTTCGGGCAAGTCGATTCCTTCGCGCAAAAGGTTGATTCCAATCAGAATGTCGATTTCGCCCGAACGCAGGCTTTTCAAAATTTCAACTCGCTCGAAAGTGTCGATTTCGGAGTGAATGTATTTGACGCGCAGATTCAGCCCCGAAAGATAGTCGGTCAAATCTTCCGCCATTTTTTTCGTGAGCGTAAGAATCAGGCTTCGTTCCTGCCTTTCGATTCGCGCGAACACTTCCTTGTAGATGTCTTCCATCTGCCCTTCGCTCGGCCGCACTTCGATAATCGGATCGAGCAATCCCGTGGGGCGGATGATTTGTTCCACGACTTGGCTGCTCTGCTTGATTTCGTCGGGACGAGGAGTCGCGGTGACATAAATCACTTGGTTGAGCTTCTTTTCGAACTCGGCGAATTTGAGCGGACGGTTGTCGAGCGCGCTCGGAAGGCGGAAACCGAAGTCAACGAGATTCTGCTTTCGCGAGCGGTCGCCTTCGTACATCGCGCCAATCTGCGGAACGGTGACATGCGCTTCGTCGATGATGCAAAGAAAGTCGTCGGGAAAATAATGAAGCAAAGTCGCAGGCGGCTCGCCCGGCGCGCGCGCTGCGATGGGCGCGGAATAGTTTTCGATTCCCGAGCAATACCCCATTTCCTTGAGCATTTCGATGTCGTAAGTCACGCGCGTTTTGAGCCGCTCGGCTTCGAGGAATTTTTTTTGCGCGGTCAAGATTTCCACGCGCTCTTCCATTTCTTTTTGAATCCGCTCCGTGGCTTGCAAAAGCAAGTCGCCCGAAACTACGAAATGCTTCGCGGGATAAATCACGGTTTCTTCAAGTTCTTCGACGCGCTCCGAAGTGATCACATTGTAACGCTGGATTCGCGCCACTTCGTCCCATTCAAGCTCGATTCTGTAGGCTTCGTCCGTTTCCATGTATGCTGGAAAAATTTCCATCACGTCGCCTTTTATGCGGAAATTTCCCCTGTCCAAAATCGCGTCGTTGCGCTTGTATTGAAGTTCCGTGAGCTGCCGCGCCAATTCGGAAAAATTCACGGTCGAGCCTTTTTCGATTCGGATTCGCATTTCCTTGTAAAGGTCGGGCATTCCCAAACCGTAGATGCAAGACACCGTGGCGACTACAATTACGTCGCGCCGTTCCATGAGGCTGTATGTTGCCGCCAAGCGCAGGCGGTCGATTTCCTTGTTCACGTCGGCGTCTTTTTCGATGTAAAGGTCGCGGGCGGGAACATAGGCTTCGGGCTGATAGTAGTCGTAATACGAGACGAAATATTCGACGGCGTTTTCCGGGAAGAACGTTTTGAATTCTCGGAAAAGCTGCGCGCTCAAAGTTTTGTTGTGGCTGATTATTAGCGTGGGGCGTTGCACGGCTTCGATTATCTTTGCCATCGTAAAAGTCTTGCCGCTTCCCGTAACGCCTTTCAAAGTTTGGTAGCGATCGCCGCGCATAAAGCCTTCGCTCAAGGCTTTCACGGCCGCGCCTTGGTCACCCGCCACATCGTAAGGCGCGCGCACAACGAATTTTTTCATAAGCCTTCCGTTTCCGCGAGCGTTACCTTGCAGTCGTAATTTTTTCCTGCGCGGTGAATTGTTACTGTCACTGAATCGCCGGGACGCTTGTTTTCCAGCATCGAATAATAGTCGGAATAAGTTTTCACTTGCACGCCGTCAATGCCGACGATGATGTCGCCGCCCAAATTGAAAACGCGAGAAGAACGCGAGTTGCCGTAACGCACGGGCATTGTTCCGCCCTTTATTCCTGCCTTTTCCGCGTTGCCGTTTTTGTCCACTTGCGAAACAAGGATTCCATAGTTTATGTCGAGCCGCGCGTAGTCCGCGATGGGCTTTGTGATTTGCACCAAACTTGCCTGGAGCGTTCCGCGCCGAACCTTGCCGTATTGGAGCAAGTCCGCCACGACGCGCCGAGCCGTGGAAGCCGGCACTGCGAAACCGATTCCGGAATTGCTTCCGCTCGAAGTGTAAATCATCGTGTTCACGCCGATCATGTTTCCTTTCGCGTCAAGGAGGGGACCGCCGGAATTTCCTGGATTTATCGAAGCGTCAGTTTGAATCATGTCGCGGATGATAACGTTGTTTGAATTTTTTATCGGGCGGCCGAGCGCGGAAACTATTCCCGTCGTAAGCGTCCGCTCGAAACCGAACGGATTTCCGATTGCGATGACTTTTTGTCCCACCTTGAGTTTTTCGCTGTCGCCAAATTGAATCGTTTTCAAGACTACGCCTTCAGGCGGATCGAATTTCAAAACCGCGATGTCGCTTTCCAAATCCGAGCCGACGATTCTTCCTTCGTACTGTGAGCCGTCGAAAAGCGAAATATAAATTTTGGAAGCGTTTTCGATTACGTGGACGTTCGTGATGACATAGCCGCGCGAGTCGATTATCGAGCCTGAACCTGAGCCGCCTTCTTCCGCGATCGGCTCGAGAAACCAAGTGACGCCCATCACTTGCGTCGTGATGTTCACCACCGCCTCGTTGAAATTTTCGTAGACGGAAATGTTTTCCTGCTCGTCCATCGTGTATTGCGAATTCGCTAATACCCAAATGACGCTCCCGCCCAGCTTACGCGGTTAGATAACGGTGGACGCCGTAGCATTAAAAAAAATAGGG
>CAMWIU010000139.1 GCA_947174385.1 uncultured Treponema sp. | reverse complement strand
TTTCAAAAAAAGCGTTCAAATTTTCGAGAACGTAACAATAACACGGCGCACAACACGCATGCAAAAGAAGCGAAGGTTTTTTTTCTGTGTGAGAAATTTCTTTTTGAATTTCTTCGATTTTCGCGGAAAGCCATTGCGCGTAATTTTGCATAATTTATTCTAACAAAAATTTTTTTGATAGGCAAGAACGGAAACGGCGCAAATCGCGGAACGCTTTGATTCGCGCGGAGAGTTTCATACGCCGACGCTCTGCGCCATGGTTTGTTGATTAAAAAAAGAGCCGGGCACAAAGCCCGGCTAAATTTTATGACAAAACTTGCCAAAAAATTCTATGTGGGGAAGCCCATTCTGCATTGTCTGACACAGAACATTGGTTTAATCGCTCTTTTCCCACATAAAAATTTTAAGGCGAAATTCCAAAAACGCAATGGAGCGAAAGTCATGGTGCTTGGACTTTTACGAATGCCTTTTGAAATGCGATTTTCGCAAATCTTTACATCAATTCTTCCAAATCCAATTCGGCGGCGACGCAAGGAACTTGGATCGCCCAATTTTCCAAAACCTGCGGATGCACTTCGCCGAAAATTCCGATTTGCTTTTCGCCGACCAAAATTCCTGCTTGGCGGCCAGGCACGAAACGCGGATCATCGGTTTCCACGACTTTATATTCGTGATTGAGAAAATAAAGCAGCGAAGAAATTTCGCTTGCCAGCGTGTTGAAATTCGCGTTTGAAGCGACCGTGAGCAATCCCAAATTTTGGCGCGTCAATGTTCCTGTGTTTTCCGCGTCGCAAATGTAGGCGACTTTTCCCACTTCGAAAATTTTGTGCGGAAAAATCGCGTTCGCGCTTCCGCTTTCGGCGCGGAGCAAAGACGGAATAATCGAATTGCGCACGAATTGATAATTTTCGCTCATCGGATTTTCTATTTCGATGATGTCGTGCGCGTCGATGTTCATTCGTTCGACGTAATCTTTTTTGCTTCCAAGATAATTGAAAATCATTTCCTGATAGCCGAGTCCAACCATGATTTCTTTTGTCTTGCGGCTGAAAAGCGTCACGTCGGAAAGTTTGCCGATTGTAAAATCGCGCGGCTTGAGCGGCGGAAATTCCGAAACGCCCAATCCAATCATCACGTCTTCCGTGACATCGACTTCGTGAAGAAAATCGTTGCGGTACGGCGGGGGCGCGAGCGTGATTTCCCAGTCGTTTTCAATTTGCTTTGTTTCGACTGTGCTTCCCATTCTCGTGAGCGCGTCGCGAATTTTTTGAATGTCGAATTCGCTTCCCAAAACTTTGTTGATGTTGCTCAATTTTGCTTTGGTCGTTTTTTGGAAATAGAACGGCGTCATTATGTCGCGGCCGAATCCAGTTTCGTAAGGATGCTTCACGAGAATCGGCTTTATGTCGTAGCCTTGGTCGATGAAATCGCAAGCGACAATGTTCATCGAAAGCAAAAGGTTTTCCATATTGTCGCCGGTCATTTCCACCATCAAATCCGTGTCGCCGACTTTTGCCGCGCCCAAAAACGCGCCGTTGATGATTGGTGCCATCGAAAGCACTTCGTCGTTCGAATCTGTGAGCAACGGAAATTTCGGCAAGCCTTCCAAAATCCAGCCGAAGTCGCGTCCTTTCGGATGGTCGGTGAGGATTTGGCGGCAAGTCATCGGCTGCTCGCACTGAAGCGGAACGAAAGAAGTTTTGTCTGGATCGACGGCTTTGTATGTCGCAGGAAATTTGATTTTTTCCGCGCGATAAACTCCCATGGAAATGGACTTTCGTTTTCTGCCGAAATTCCAGCAAAGTTTTTCCTGAGTCTGAATTATGTCCTTTAGCATCGTGTCGTCAATCGGCTTTCCGCAAATCAAAAACGCCACCATAAAAGGACGTATGTCTTTCATTTCCGGCTCGACATTAATGACGCGCTCGCCATAATCCGTGTTGCCTCGGTTCGCCATGAATTTAAAATAGTCGGGCATTTTTCCACTTGCATGCAATTTGAGTTGACGCGCCACGCCGTTCGTGGACCACAAGTCGGGGCGATTCGTGTCGTTCAATTCAATTTTGATTGTGCGCTCGTTTTCCGGCAAAGTTTCGTCCGGACGCTCGTCGAGCTCGGCTTTCGCGCACGGAAGCACATCTTCAAGCGCGGCGTAATCATAGCGGCGACCCACCGCTTCAAAAAACAATTTTTCGTTCACTTCGATTTTTGGCATAACTCACCTTCCGCGAAAATTTTGAAAAATTTTCCAACTAATATTATCTGAAATATTTTACAAGATTTTTTGATTTTTTGCAATGGGAGCGAATTTTCCGCAGCAAAATCACTTTGCGAAAATTGCGCCAGCCGCGCCAAAAACGCCGAGGCTCGCCAGCATCATAATTATGCCGGCCATCACAACGCCGCACATCACTGCCGCGACGGTTTTCTTGAAGCTCATTCCCAAAAGGCTCGCCGCGAGCGTTCCTGTCCATGCGCCAGTTCCGGGGAGGGGAATTCCGACAAAAAGCATCAGCGCGACGAAAAGTCCGTTGCCCGCTTTGGCTTCGAGCCTTTCCCGCGCGCCCGCGCCCTTGGTCAAAAAAAAGCGGCAGATTCCGCCGATGAATTTTTTGTCCTGCCCCCATTCCAAAAAACGCCGCGCAAAAAGATAAATCACGGGCACGGGAAGCATGTTGCCGACAATGCAAATAATGTAAGAAGGAACGAGCGGCAAATTCCAAAATTGTGAAACGGGAATCGCGCCGCGCAATTCAACGAGCGGCACCATCGAGATAAAAAAAATCGCCAAATATTTTGAAAGCATAATCCATTCTAGCATTTCACAGTTCTTTTTGCAATGCGAAAGTTGCGTGAGCGACGTTTGCGCGAGTTTATGAAGCCGCCGACATTATGCGTCCGCGTTCTTCTTAAAATATTCTGTCAAAAAATTATAGAATTTTTCCACGCGGGCATTGTCCGCTTTGTTTCTCCTGTACGTGATGAGAATGTCTCGGCTGCAATTCGGCTCCGTGATTTCCAAAAGGCGGACATTTTTTGCGTCAAGCGGACCCCAACTAAAATGCGGCCAAAATCCAATTCCAATGTTCGCGCCAATCATTTTTTTCACTGCCTCGGGACTATCGCTTTCAAAAATTATGTTCGGCGTGATTCCTGCCGCATGACAATATTTGTCGCAAATCGCCCGCAGTTGTTTCGAACCCAAAAGCGAAATGAAATTTTCGTGCGCAACTTCATTCAATGTAATAGAAGTCCGTCCTTTGAATTTGGCGACATTCGGAACGGCAAGAAAAATTTTTTCCGTTGTGACAGAAGTGCCGTCATTTTCATTTTCGTGTTGATAAAAAAGGCGCGTGGTTATGCAGATGTCGAAAAGCTCGGGCTTCTCATTTTGCGTGAATTCGATTTTCAGATTTTTGTCTCGCCGCTGATATTTGATGACGGCTTCTGTTACCAGGCGTGAAGCGGCAAGCACATTCAGATGAATTGTGGATTGTTCCAATTTCGCCATCTTTCGAAGTTCCTCGGGAAGCGCGTATAAACTTTCCACGAGCGGCTTTAGCTTTTTGTAAAAATATTGCCCATAAGGATTCAAAATTATTCCGCGCCCTTTTTGTGCGAAAAGCGGAAGCCCGAGTTCGTCTTCAAGCCGCTTTATCGATTGCGTCAAGGCAGGCTGCGCAATGTGAAGTTTTTCCGCGCTCTTCGTAACATGCTGAGTTTGTGCCACTTCCAAAAAATACTTTAATTGCGTAAGTTCCAAGTCATAACTCCTGTATTATGAATTATTGTAAAAATCGTAAATATGATTATCGATTTTTGTAATTCAATAATTTTAAGATTATTATTTTAATATAAATTATATATTAGACATTATGAAAAATCAAGTATATAATGAGGCACAGAGGTGAAAAAAATGACAGAATTTTTTGAAGCTACAATGCTGATCTGTTTCGGAATTTCGTGGCCGATTTCGGTTATGAAAAATTACAAGTCGGGCACGACAAAGAATATGAGCCTGCGTTTTACGTTTTTAATTATCGCGGGCTACATTTTCGGAATCGCGGCGAAACTCATGAACGGGGTGCACAACTTTGTGCTTGTGGTCTATGTTCTGAATCTTGCCGTTGTGATGCTGAATATTTTTGTTTACGCGCGGAACAAAAAACTTGACGAACGCGCCCGCGCGTCTTGCACAATGACAATCGGCATGACAAAGGAGATGGATAAGGACATCGCATAAATTGTGCGATGCTTTTTCTTGCTTAATTTTCGGAAGTAAAGGAAATGCCAACTTTCGAATAACAGAAAATGCGATTTCGAAAAATCGCTCTTGATTTTTTATAGGAGTTGTATGATGAAAAACAATGGTATAGTTTGCATAGGTTCAAATTATTTTTCCGCTTTGAACATAAGCGAAGTCGCGCAGGAAGAAAACTTTCAGCAAATAATTTACGATCGCAGTGTCGCAAACTTGAAGATTTCCGACTTGGACGCGCATCTTGAAAAAACTTTATTTGATGTCGCGCCCGCCAAAATCTTTTTGAACATCGGAGACGTGGATATCGAATGCGATTCGTTCAGCGTGGGCGAATTCGTTTCAAAGTATGAATGGGCGCTTTTCAATTTGCACCGCAAATGCAAAGGATGCCGCATTTATATTTTGAGCGTAGTTTCTGACGCGCCTTGCTCAAAAGAGTTGAATGCGAATTTGAAAAATGTCGCGGAAAATTTCGGATGCGATTTCATCGACATTGCGTCTTGCAAAAACGAAAATAGTGGCCATGAAATTTTCCGCGCGCTTAAGAATTATATGCGCGAGTTTCCGATAGACTTTTGCGAAGCAATGCGTTGCGCGTAGGGCGCAAAGTGGGCGGAAGGATGAAACTGTGGATAGTGCACCCGACAATTGCGATGGGCACGTTCAAAAGCGCAGTGTCGCCGTTGTTCCGGGAAGCGTTTTCGGCGCGTGCGGCACAATCGAAGCATGGGTTGCAGCGAACATGACGCGCAATAAGTTTGGCTCTTGACTAGTTAACTCAATCCAAATAGGATGTAACTAGTGATAAAACA
>CAMWIU010000138.1 GCA_947174385.1 uncultured Treponema sp. | reverse complement strand
AATGCAATTGATTTTTTGCAAGAAGAAAAGCGCGCGCTTTTGGCTTTGGCGGACATTCTTTCAAACGGCGAAAATGCACAAAGCCGCGAAAACGCCATTCCCTACGACGAGCAAATAATGCGGCTTTTGGAAAGCCGCGAATATTTATACCTGCATTTTCCGGACGGCGAATCTCCGAAACTCGAAAAAAATTTCTTGAACAGAGTGCGCGCGCAAATCGATTTTTTTCTAAAAGAAATAGACTTGGCGGCAAGCCTATAAAACTCGCCACCACCAACTAATAACTATTCACTATTAATTATTAACTATTCCTCGTCTTCGCCCGCTTTCAGCACCGCCAAGAACGCCGACTGCGGAAGTTCCACGTCGCCAATCATTTTCATTCGCTTTTTTCCTTCTTTCTGCTTTTCCAAAAGCTTGCGTTTTCGCGTGATGTCGCCGCCGTAGCATTTTGCGAGCACGTCTTTGCGGACGGGATTCACGGTTTCACGCGCGATGATTTGGCTTCCGATCGCGCCTTGAATCGCCACTTTGAATTGTTGCCGCGCGATTTCGCCTTTGAGACGGTGGCAGACTTTCCGCGCCTGGACAACCGCGCCCTGCCTGAAAACAAGCTGGCTCAAAGCGTCCACGGGCTTTCCATTTATCAAGATGTCCAGCCGAACCAAATCGGTGGGCTTGTAGCCAATCACGTCGTAGTCGAACGAAGCGTAGCCGCGGCTGTAACTTTTTAGTCGATCGTAAAAATCGAAAAGCACTTCGGAAAGCGGCATTTCGTAAGTGAGTTCCGCGCGCTTTTCGTCAAGATACTGCATGTTCGTCTGAACGCCGCGCTTTTCGTTGCACAACGCCATAATCTGCCCGATGTATTCGCCGGGCGTGATTATCGAAGCCTTGATGTAAGGCTCTTCCGCGCTTTTTATCCTGCCTTCGGGATATTCGGTGGGATTGTCGATGAAGATTTCCTCGCCGTTCGAAAGCATGATTTTGTAGCGCACGCTCGGAGACGTAAAAATCACGGCTTGACCGAAATCACGCTCGAGCCGCTCCTCCACGATTTCAAGGTGGAGCAGTCCCAAAAATCCCGAGCGGAAGCCGTTTCCAAGCGCGAGCGAATTGTCCTTTTCATAAACCAAACTCGCGTCGTTGAGCTTGAGCTTTTCCATCGCGTCCTTGAGCTCCTCGTAGTCGTTCGAGTCAAGCGGATAAATCGACGAAAACACGACGGGCTTCACTTCCTTGAAACCGGGAAGCGCTTCGGCGGCAGGATTTTCGGAAAGAGTGATTGTATCGCCCACGCGAACGTCGCTCACGGTTTTTATTCCGGCAATCACGTAACCCACGTCGCCCGCTTCAAGCGCGCCGGTGTCCTCGTACTTTACCTTGAACACGCCGACATTTTCCACTTTGTACTGCACGCCGTTGCTCATCATCCGAAGCGTGTCGCCCGACTTTATCCGCCCTTGCATAACGCGGATGTGGACGACGACTCCTCGATAAGCGTCGTAATGGCAATCGAAAATCAAAGCCTGAAGCGGAGCGTCCGCATCGCCATGCGGCGGGGGAAAGAATTTCACGATAGCCTCGAAAAGCGAATCAATCCCCTCCCCTGTCTTCGCGGAAACAAGCTGCGCCTCTTCCGGCAAAAGCCCGAGGTCATGGTCGATCTGCCGCTTCACTCCTTCGATGTCCGCGCTCGGCAAGTCAATCTTGTTTATCACGGGAACAATCGCAAGGTCGTGCTCCAAAGCCATGTACATATTGCTAACAGTCTGACTTTCAACGCCTTGCGAAGCGTCGATCAAAAGAAGCGCGCCTTCGCACGATGCAATCGCGCGGCTCACTTCATACGAAAAATCGACATGTCCCGGAGTGTCAACAAAATTCAATTCGTAGTCGTGCCCGTCATTCGCGCGGTACGGAATTGTCACAGCCTGGCTTTTTATCGTGATTCCGCGCTCGCGCTCGATGTCCATGTTGTCGAGGATTTGGTTTTTCATCTGGCGGTCGTCGATGATTTTCGCCTTTTGGATGAGGCGGTCTGCCAGCGTAGATTTTCCGTGGTCAATGTGCGCGACGATGCAAAAATTGCGCTTGTATTTCATTTCCATAACTTTCTCCTAATTTTAACAATTAAGAAAGTTTCAACTTTCTTAATTGTTAAAAAAATCGATTCTGTAGCGAAGCGAAGAATCGCAGTCTAATAAGCGAGTTTTTGTAGAAAACTCGGCATTAAAATCAGCAACGATATTTTAGTTGCTGATTTTAATTATTCTCTCCTAAAAATAATACGGACTGTCCAAATAAGTTTGAAGAGCCACGCTCATGTCCAAATATCCCTTGCGCCGATTTTTCGTCACAAGCGGCACGAGCATCATTGTCTTTTCGTCGTTAAACTGAATCCGCCCAATCGTGACAGGATCGTTTTCCGAAAATCCGTTTTCATCGGCCGCGCTTCCCGGAATGACTTTCGTTATCGTAAACGTGCGGCTGTTCGTGGTGGAAGAAGGCGTGAGCTCCATTCCGAAAAGCGGAACGAAAGAACGCTGAATCGTGTCGCTCTGGTAAATCGCGTAGCCGGGACTTTCGGGACGCTCCGAAAGATAAAGCAGGCAATTTTTTTTCTCGCCGTCGCGAAGATATTCGCAGCCGACGATTTTGTCGGGAACGTGATCGCGCAAAACGTCCTGCATTTCTTCGATCGTAGAAATCTTTTTTCCGTCGAGCGAAACGATCACATCGCCTGCGCGCATTCCGACGCGAGCCATTGGACTTCCCGGAAGAAAATATTGCACTTCAAGCCCGAGGGCAGAACGTCCCGCGCGTGCGGTCTTGCCATACGCGCCAATCCACGGAAAACGCCTTTTTCCGCCTTGGAACAAAATCGGCAAATCCTGCTTTAGATATTCGACAGGAATCGCGAAGTTCAGTCCGCTGTATTGCAAGATTCCCGCGAAGACGATTCCCTGCACGCGCCCGCCCTCGTCGATGAAAGGTCCGCCCGAATTTCCCGAATTGATCGCAGCGTCAATTTGAATCACGCTTCCGGTGGAAAAAAGTTTTCGGTCGGTCGCGGAAACAACGCCGCTCGTCAAAGTGCGCTCAAGTCCCAAAGGCGAGCCGATCGCGTAGATTTTGTCGCCCACGTGAAGTTCGCTCGAACTTCCCAAATTGAACG
Organism: uncultured Treponema sp.; assembly: GCA_947174385.1. Taxonomy (GTDB): domain Bacteria; phylum Spirochaetota; class Spirochaetia; order Treponematales; family Treponemataceae; genus Treponema_D. The sequence goes on along the minus strand of CAMWIU010000138.1, from coordinate 1,929 downwards.
TGTACGGAACTTCCGCCTCGGTTTTCAAAAGCGCGAGGTCGTGAACCTTGTCGTAGCCCACGACGCGGGCGGGAATTCGCTGGTCGGAATCTTCTGCCATTTTTATGAAAACTTTTCCGTAGCCCGGATTTTTCGGGCTGACGATTTCTTCTATCACATGATGATTCGTTACAATGTAGCCGCGCGGATCGATGAAAAATCCCGAGCCAATCACTCGGTCGGCGTAGCCCATTCCGCGCTTCACCTTGATTCCCAAATCCACCCAAACCGTGACAGTTCCCTGAATATAATCGGAAATGCGGGCGAGTCTCGGCTGCGGCGCGGTTGCAATTCCCGGAACGCTTTCAAAATAAAACGCGCTCATTTTTTGCGCGTCCATGATTCCTTGCGCCAAATCTCCGTAGCCCACCGCAAAAAGCGAATTGTACATCGTATACGCTTCAAGCCTGTCGTCCTGCTCGACATGCGCCGCGCAGACATCGCGCACATATTCCGCGCATTCTCGGCTCAAATCTTCGTCGCCCAAAACTTTCGCGCGCCACAAAGCCTGCACGGGATTTTTTTCGAGCATTTCGTAAATGCGCTTGACTTCGGCATCGTGAACGTCCTTGTCGGTGTAGTCGAGTTCCGCAGCTCCATCTTCGGGCAATTTTTTTGCGGAAGAACATGCCGCAAAAGTTGCGAGAAAAAGCGCGAGGAAAATCAAATTTTTCAAAACCAATTTCATCATTTTAAAATTTTATTTAATTTCAATTTTCAGAATCGAGCCGAATGATTCGCGCGAAAATATTTTTGTCAATTAAAATCGCCTGAATGTAGCATCCGTCATCTTCGAACTGTTCCACCACGCCCATTTGCGCGAACTTCATTCGACCTTTCACATTGCGCTCCTGACTTTTCGCGCCAGCCTCGCCTATCCAATAAAAACAATTTTCCGCGCCTTTCGTAACAGGAACGAAATTCCCGTCGAACAAAATTTCGCGAGGCTCGCCGTCCAAAAAATTCAGCGAGACGAGTTTTCGCTCGCCGCTTGAGTCCATCACAAAAATTTCGCTGCACTCGTCGGAATCGCCTTCGCCTTTCGGAAAAATCGTGTGGCGGCTGTCCCATTCGCCGTCGTAGTCCAAATCCCAAGTGGAAATGCGTCCGCCATTCGAAAAATATTCTTCGGAAAAATCCGCGCGCGTATCGCCGTTCCTGTCAATCTGAATCATCCGCAGGAAAACCGAAGGATTCGGAACTGGGCTTCCCCAAATGTTCTGCGTCGCCGCGTCCAAATCTTCTTTTGAAATAACCATTCCTTTTTCAAGCGTCGCGTAGATTTCCGTCGTCTCGAAAATGCCGTCGCCGTCGCGGTCAACATTCCGCACCAAAGGAGATGCGAACTGCGCGTGCGCGTACAATTTTCCGCCCAGCAAATAGTCCGCGGCGTAGTAAACACCGTTCAACATTGAAAAGCGAATCGTTGCTCCGTCGCGCTCCTTGCTCGGCCGCTCCACGCTGTTCACCGAAGCGATGAGCGCGTCAACGTCGAAAATCCGATCTCCGCTCCACAAAGTTTTTTCGTCCACAATGAAAAATTCATTCGAAACATTCGCGCGCGAAATGAACTCGTCCGCGCGGATTCTGAATATTTGAGCGTCCACAGTTTCGTCCGCCAAATTGAAAATTGTCGCGCCTTGCTCGCCTGGCACTTCCTCGAAAACCACGCGCACAGGGCTTGGATAAGTTCCGTATTGCACGCTGATTTTTTTGTCCAAAAAACGCGCCGTCCTCGGAACACCAAAATCGCATTCGCAAATCCAGTCCGCGCCGCCGTCGTTGTCCGCGTCGAATTCGATTTTCTGCGGGCGGCCTCGGCTGTAGCTAACGGCGAGATTCGCTTCCAAAGAATTGTTCGTGTCGCAAAAAAGCGTTCCTGTATATGCG
>CAMWIU010000137.1 GCA_947174385.1 uncultured Treponema sp. | reverse complement strand
CTGAAAAACGCCATTTTGCAACGCAGTGAAAAATGGCAGTGAATAAGCGAGTTTTGAAAAAACTCGTCATTAAAATAGGCAACGCCATTTTAGTTGCCTATTTTAATTGTCCCAAAATCGCGAGCAATTTTTCTTTGCCGATTATTCGCAAAAATCCGCCGAGGCGCGGGCCTTGATCTTTTGCGATGAGCGCGTCGTAAAGCGCGGCGAACAAAGTCTTCGCTTCCAGTCCCAATTCCGTGGCGATGTCGTACATTGCCTGCTGGCATTCCTTGTCGGTGGAAAAAGTTTCGAGGCGCGGAACTACTTCGTCGCGGACGCGCTGGACGGCTTTCAAAACGTCGCCGCTCAATTCGGCCTTGCTTCCGTCGTTTCGAAGCGAAAAGCAGAATTCGGGCGCGCAATCAGGCGCGCAATGCTTGATCCAAAACCAAGCGCATTCGGCGCGGCGACGCAATCGTTCTTCTTGTTCTGGCTTCAAATCCGAAAGCGATTTTAAAACCGCGTCGATGTCGCCGGAATAAGTTTGAAGCAAAGTCGTCAACATTCGGAACGTGATTTGATACGGCATCACTTCGGGAATTTTTCCGTCAATTTGGCTCAAGACATAAATGCGCTTTTCTTTGGCGAGTTGCTCGTCGTTTTTCGCCTTGTCGATTCCATAAACGATTCGTTCGGTTTTGTCGTAATCTTCGTAAACTTTGAGAACGTCCAAATCGAACGAAATCGCGAATTCCGTGTTGGGACGAGTGCCCGCGAAAATGTAGCGCAGAACTTCGGCCTGATAAACGTCGAGCGCGTCGGGAAGCGCAATGACTTTTCCTTTGGACGACGACATTTTTCCCGGAACGCCTTTTAAATTGACAAAATCGTAGCGCATTGTGATGGGCGCGTCCCAACCGTAGATTTTTTTGCTCACGAGTTTTGCCGTGTCGTAGCTTCCGCCCGGCGAAATATGATCTTTGCCGCCCGGCTCGAACACGACTTTTTCTTCGTTCCAGCGCATCGGCCAGTCGATTCGCCAGCCTAATTTTATTCCGCTGAATTTTCGGATGTCAACTTTTTCTTCGCAGCCGCATTCGCATTTGTATGAAACGCCGTATTCGCCGTCGTATTCAGTGATTTGCGTCGTGTCGCGATTGCATTTGGAACAGAAAATCGAAGCCGGCCAATAAACGTCGTCGCTTTTCATTTTGTGCTGCTCGTCGCGGAATTCGTTCAGGCATTCTTTGATTGTCTCACGATTTTGCAGCGCGATTTTTATTCCCTCGGCGTAGCGATTCGCGCGATAGCGTTGGGCTTGATACAAAAATTCCGGATGGATTCCGACTCGCGGCAATTGCTGTTCGATGTCCACTTCGTGATGGCGCGCGTAATTTTCATCGCGGCCTGTCGTGTCGGGAACGAGCGTGATAGGGTAGCGCAAATATTTTTCGAGCGTTTCAAGTTTCGGCATGTTCGCCGGCACTTTTCGGAAAACGTCGTAGTCGTCCCACGAATAAATGAAACGCACGTTTTTGCCTTGGTCGCGAAGCGCGCGTACCACCAAATCCACGGTGATGATTTCGCGGAAATTTCCCAAATGCACTGTGCCGCTCGGCGTGATTCCCGAAGCGCAGGTGTACAAATCCAAATCGCCTTTTTCGCGGATGATTTTTTGCGCCATGATGTCGGCCCAATGGTTCGCGGAAAAATCCGCCTTGGCAGATTTCATCTCTTTTGAATTTTCTTCGTTCATATTTTCCTCGATAAAAAGTCAATAAGAAAGTTGCAACTTTCTTATTGACTTTTTAAGCACATTCGCAGCGTAGCGCATTAAGCAACTTGTTGCGATGCGCGAACTTTCAAGCGGAATGTGCATTAAATATGCAAGTTTCCAACGGAAACTTGACATGATAAAAGCTTCGCACGAGTTTTTGCGGTGCTTTTATCATTTTCCTCGATATTTTGAAAAATTATACCATAAAAAAGAAAAGAATGTAAAGCGCAAAAAATCGCGGAATTCGGGCGATTGGGCTTTTTGCGCGATTTTGTTATTTAATTTTTTTCCTTATTTTTTTTGCCGTGTTGCTGATTTCCGCTTGACGAAGTCGCTGTATTTTTGTAAAATAAATTTTCACACTGTATAGTGTGAAAATTTATATAAGGAGGAAAAGGTGGTCAAGATTAGGCTTAAGAGATTTGGCGCAAAAAAGAAACCTTGCTACCGCATCGTAGTAATGGATTCGCGCAAACCTCGCGATGGCGAATGCATCGAGGAAATCGGCATTTACCAACCGATTGAAGTTGAAGGCAAGCAAATTGCTTTTAAAGAAGACCGCGCAAAGTATTGGCTCGGCGTTGGCGCACAGCCCACGGAGACAGTTGTGCGGATTTTCAATAAGAAAGGGCTTGCTCGAAACGGTCAGTCAATATAAGTTACGGAGCGCGCTGGAATGGAAAAAGACCTGATTGAATACATTGCGAAATCATTGGTCGATGAGCCGGATGCCGTTTCTGTGACGGAAGCCGTTGGCGAACGCGGGCCGGTTTTGGAGCTCAAGGTTGCCGAAGGCGACATCGGAAAAGTAATTGGCAAGTATGGTCGAATTGCAAAGGCGTTGCGCACGGTTTTGAGCGCGTCGGCTGGCAAGGACGGCAAACGTTACGGCCTTGAAATTCTGGACTGATTGTTGATGGACTTGACTGTTGGTTTTGTCCGCGGCTCTCATGGGCTTACGGGCGAAGTTCGAGTCGAAAGCGCTTCCGGGCGTTACGAGCATATCGCCGCGCTGAAGGAAGTTACGCTTGTGCAAAAAGGAATTTCCGCAAAATACGCCGTGGAAAATGCGCGCGTCGCTGGAAATGTTTTGTACGTGAAATTTGCGGGAGTGGATTCTCCTGAAGCGGCAAAGAAACTCAATGGAGCTGCGCTTCAAACATCCCGCGAAAATGCCTGCCCTTTGAAAGAAGGCGAATGGTATGTGGAGGATCTGAAAAAATGTTCCCTGGTTTATTTCGGGGAAGAAAACGGATTGGGAAATGATGTCGCGCCCACGGACGACATTCGCTCGCGAAGCGTTGTGGGTTCAATCACAGACGTATTGGAAGGCGGAGCCGGCGAACTTTTGGAAGTTTTGCTCTCCGAGGATTGCAACGTTCTTAAAGAGGAAGTCAAATTGAATGCCAACAAAAAGCCGAGGACGGTTTACGTTCCGTTCAACGAAACTCATGTTGGAAAAGTTGACATTCCGAACAAGAGTGTCCAGCTGATGCACCTCTGGATCCTGGAGTAGTCCAGTGAAATTTACTGTGCTGACCTTGTTCCCGGAAATCGTGCGCGTTTATTTCGAAAGCTCAATCATGGCGCGCGCAGTTCAAAAGGGAATTGTTGCCTACGATTTGGTGAATATCAGGGATTTTGCCTTGGATAAGCACCGCACTTGTGATGACAGTCCGTATGGCGGAGGGGCAGGGCAACTCATGCTGCCCGAAGTCCTTGGTGCTGCGCTCGAAAGCGTGAAGGCCTACAAAAAGGAAAAGCGCGTGATTTACGTTACGCCTTCTGGAAAGCCTTTTACGCAGAAATTCGCGGCAGAATTGAGCAAAGAAGAAGAACTTGTGATGATTTGCGGCCGTTACGAAGGAATCGACCAGCGAATCATCGACCGTTACGTGGACGACGAAATATGCATCGGCGACTACGTTATGTCGAGCGGCGAAGTGGCGGCGCAAGTCGTGATTGACACCGTTTATCGGCTGATTGACGGAGTGATTTCAAGCGAGTCGCTCGCGGAAGAAAGTTTTTCCGATTTGCTTTTGGAGTACCCGCAGTACACAAGGCCGCCCGTGTACAAGGGCATGGAAGTGCCGGATGTTCTGATTTCCGGAAACCATGAGAACATCCGAAAATGGAGGCTGAAAAAGCGCATCCAAAAAACATTTTTGAATCGGCCGGATTTGATTGCCGAGGCGAGAATGAGCGGAACGCTTTCTTTGGAAGCCGAAAAAATGATTGAGGAATTGACGGAAGCAGTTTTCATAAAGCGTTCCGCAAAAAAATGAGCGAAGGATTTGACTTGCGCTTTGAATGCGGCATTGCTTGTGTTTAACAGGAGGAAAAAATGGACATTATAAAGACGATCGAAGAGCAGCAAAAACGCCCGAACGCGCAGCCGTTCAATGTCGGCGACACGGTTAAGGTTTTCTTTAAAATCGTGGAAGGCAAGACTGAGCGCGTTCAGGTTTTTGAAGGGCTTGTAATCGCGATGAAAAACGAAGGCGCGCGCAGGACTTTCACCGTGCGAAAAATTTCCTACAACGTGGGAGTGGAGCGCATTTTCCCGATTAATTCTCCGCGAATTATGAAAGTGGAAATCACGCGACCTGGAAAAGTGCGCCGCGCGAAACTTTACTACATCCGCGACAAAGTTGGAAAGGCCGCCAAAGTCAAGCAGCGCGTGGGCGGAAAAGTTGCCAAGGCCATCGCCGAACGCAACGCTCGCGCAAATGAGGCCGCGGCCGCAAAGGAAGCCGCCGCTTCTGAAAAAGCGCAGGCCGAAGCCAAATAATTTCTGCTCGAATGAGCGAAGTGCAAAATGTAGCAATTCATTCTCAAACTGCCCTTTCTGGCATCAAAAGGAGCGTCAGGGAGGGCGACTTTCTTTTTGTGCGCATCCTGCAAAATCAAGGCGGCGGAAAATATCTGGCGAGTTTTGCGGGCGGACGTTTTTTTGTCAAATCTGATTTTTCGCTCAAGGCGGGCGAAACTTTTCGCGCCCAAGTGAAAATCGTGAACGGAAAATTTTTTCTTTTGCCGCAAAATGGCAGCGGAAAAATTTCTGGTGCGAACGCGATTTCCGTGCAAAATTTCAATTTTCAAAGTCCCGAAGCGAGCGCGTTTTTGGCAAGCCTTGGTTTGTCCGCCGACGGCGTTTCGCAAAAAATCCTGCAATTTTTGATGCAAAGCGGCGCAAGGCTTGATCCCGCGTTGATGAAAAAGGCGCGGAGGCTCGCCGCGAAATTTGCGGGGCGCGAAATCGATGCCGCAGAAAGCGCGATTCTTTTGGAACAAAAAGGATTTGATTCGGACGATTTTCTTGAAGAAATTATGGATTTGCTCGGTGGCGATTTTCAAGAAGGCGAAAATGAAAATCCGCGCGAAGAAAATTCAAGTGACGAAAATTCCGGCGAAAATTTTGCGGAAGAAAAAACTGATTCAAAAAATAATGCGATTTTGGAAAACGCCACGCTTCATAAAATTTCGGATTTGGAAAATGATCGCGAATTTTTTTTGAAACAATGCGCGGAAGAAATACAGAATTTTTTTTCTTCCGCGCTCGTTGGCGATTTTCAGGGC
>CAMWIU010000136.1 GCA_947174385.1 uncultured Treponema sp. | reverse complement strand
GATTTTTGATTTCCGCGTCGAGCCGGTTTTTTATGTAGGCGATGTCGCCAAAGTCCGAAAAATCCCTTGCGCACAGTTCCGCCGGGGCGATGTCGAACAAATCAAGAGCGCCGATTTCTTGCAGCTCGCGCGAGCACTTCGTCAGAACGCATTCGTGGAGCAGCCGGAAAAAATCGCGGGAATCGTCACGGAATTCGCTCGTCCGCACATCGACATAATACGGCTTTGCATTTCTCACGAATGCGAACGTCTCTCCGATTGTCTTGTCCCAGTCGATTTGTCCTTCGCCGTTCGTTTCGGTCGTCTCGCGCTCGTTGGTATACACGCCGTGCGCAAAATAATCCTCAAGCAAATGGATTTCCATGGCGAGGCGGTTGAAGCGTTCTTTTTGGTTCGTGCCGGTGTGCAAGTATATGTTCTCCGATTTTTCGCAGTCGTATGTTTGAATCGCCTTCAAGACTTTCTTGAAATGCGGAACGATCGCGGGATTTTCTTCAAAGGACTTTCCATTCGCGCCGTGTTCAACATATTTGGGTAGGCATTTCAGGACGCACTGTTCGGCGCAGGCGATTCCGACAAAGCAAAAGGTAAAGCCGTTCTCTTCGCTTGAGAAAAACCGTTCGTCCGAAATGATTTCTTCTGATTGCAATACGTCCATGTCGAACGCGCGGCGGGTGGTCGGCTTTATGATGCCCGCGCCACGAAGCCGCAAGATGAGTTTACGGGCACAGTTCCCTTGTATTCCCAAACGCTCAGAAAAAGTCTTGAGATTGTAAAACTGTTTTTCGCAGAAAAATGCGGATGCGATTTTTTGTCCGGACAATTACCACTCCCGAAAAGAGCCAAAGGCGAAACGCAGTGCAGCCCGAAAGATTGCGACTTTTGCGGCTGTCATCATATATCCCCAATCCTTGCGCTTTCTTCTATAAATTTGTCGAAGTCGGATTTGTACGCCTTATCTTGAATGACACGATATTGCTCAAATTCAGTTTCTGCAAACGTCTTTGCGATTTCGTGTGTGACGCGGCCTGAATCTTTTAGTATGTCTTGATTCCAAAGTTCCAAAAATTTATTGAGCCGCTCTTCCCAATCTGCCATTGTCATAGGAATATGACGCATTGCCATTGATTCAGCATAATCAAGATATGATGAAACAATTCTAGAAAGTTGTTCGAGTTCGTTTTCGTTCAAATAATTTTTAGCGACTGAAACATCATACTTATGTATTTTCATTTCTGGAGAACCTTCCCAACTTGTCAATCCCATATTCTCTTTTTTATGATTGGCACGATTCATAATAAGTTCAGCTGCCGTGTTTCCATGAACGGCATAATGCATTTTGTTTTGGCAAGATGCGAAAAATCTTTTTGTAGCTGCCGCAGTTTTGTCATAGTCAACGCTAGTGGTATAGATGTCCGTAATCTTTTGATAAAACTTGCGTTCGGAAAGTCGGATTTCCCGAATACGCTCCAAAAGTTTTTCAAAATATTCTTTTGTTAGAATGGATCCGCTGTTTTTTAGCCGCTCGTCATCCATTGCCCACCCTTTGATTGTATAATCCTTGACTATTGCATTTGCCCACTTCCTGAATTGAACGGCACGCTCGGTGTCTACCTTGAACCCAACTGCAATAATCAATTGGAGGTTGTAATGGTTTACGGAATATTTTTTCCCATCGGATGCAGTTATTAAGTATTTCTTAATAACTGCATTCTCGGAAAGTTCCGCGTCTTCAAAGACTTTCTTTATATGTTGATTTATTGCCGGTACAGTAACTCCGTACAAGGTTGCCATCATCTTTTGGGTGAGCCAAATGTTTTCATCTTCATAACGGACTTCCACACTTTCTGGATTGTCGCCAGTTGCCGCAATGAATGTTAAGTATTCTGCCGCGCTTGAACGCGCCGTGATTTCAGTTTTCTTTTTAATCATCTGATTTTCCCAAAAAATCCACGCCGAAAATCTCCAGCCCTTTTTCATCGAACGCCGCGCACACGTCGGAATAATGCAACCTTCCGCCGTCGGGGATTCCACTGAAAAGCGCGCGCGGATTCATCTTGCAGACATCTTCGTACAAGTACATCAGGACTTTGCTTTTGAATAGCCGGATAAAATCTTCCGTATTGTCTTTTGCCGTCTCAAGGCTGTGCCTGCTGATGAAGAACGGACCTAAAAGTTTGTCCTCGTTCACGCTTGCGCTGGACAAGTTCTTCAGTTTTCCGTTCAAGGCTTTTCGGAAAACGTTCCAACGGACAAAAGTAAAACTGCCATCGGGATTTTTCGTGTCCGGAATTTCGTAGTCCGCAACTTGGTTTTCGTTTTCATCGATACCGATGTACTCGAATTCCCATCGCCGTTTGAACGCGGCGTCCAGCGGCATAACGCCTTGGTCTGCGCTGTTCATCGTCGCCCAAATGTAAATGTTCGCGGGAATCGCGATTTTCCCGCCCTCAAGCGGAACGTTCGATTCATCGAGATGTTTTTTCAAGTCCTCGCCCGCGTCAATCGGATATTCGCTTCTTCCGTCCTCGTCGCGGTCGAGCAACTGGAACACATCGCCGAAAACCGCCGCCACGTTCGCGCGGTTTATTTCCTCGATGACGAGCAGGAAGTTTTCGGACGGATGTTTGATTGCCTTCGCAAGCACCCGGACAAAAGGTCCGGGGACGAAAGAATAGGTGATGTCCTCCTTGCCGTCCGCGATTTTTGTTACGGGCTTGTACGCGCCGACAAACTGCGAGTAGGAATAATTCGGGTGGAATGTCACACGCTCGTAGTGTTCGTCGTTGAAATAGTTTTTGCGTTGCTGCTCAAGTAAGTGGCTTTTGCCCGTACCGGGCGCGCCGAAGATTATGCGGTTGCGGGAGTGAGGGATAATAGTTGTATTTGAATATTTAGAAAAATCAAGTTTATAGTGTATATTGTCAATTTTATAAAATCTTATTGACGAGCGTCCGTAGTTTTCAATATCCTCTTTCTCAATCTTCTTTCCATACAAAATACCTAGGCGTTTTCGCAAATATCTTCCAAGTTTTGCGTTATCATCAGGAGTTTCCAATGCGCAGCCATCTTCACCTTTCTGTCCGCGATTGAAAATCAAGGTTTCCCCATCATCGGTTTCTGCTACAAAATAATTCTTTTTTACTGGAAAGAAATTGCTTCGATAAACCTCTGGCGTAAGTTGCAAATACGCTTGGTCGGGATCTCTTCTTTCTCTTTGCCCCCAGTTTAACCCGTATTGAACTCCACCATTTTTATCAAAAAGAAAAACCTCGATATTTTCCATGTTCCTCTCCAAAAGTCAGAATTCTAATGTAAACAAGTCTTCGCTGTATTTTCGGAAGACAACATAAGTCTTGCCGTAATTTTCCAGCATTTCTTTCGTTATGAATGTCCCACTTGGAACGCATAGTTTTTTACGAAAGAATTGTCCAAGCAACGAATTGTTTTCGGCGGTGTGAATGCCTTTGTTTCCTTGTTGCGCAATCCGCATAAAGAATGGAGCAAAACCATTCGGAACGACTTTGAAAATGGGATTGTTTTTATCGCAAGAATTTTTCTTGAGCGGAAAGAAGCCTTCCTTTTTGTCTTTTGCATTGTAAGGAATATAGGCTTGGTCGTGTTCCCTTTTCGTCCCGTCTTTACGTATTCCCCAATTCAAGCCTGAGCCGAACCCTGTGCTCTCTCCATTTGCCGTCAAAAGCGATACGACGCATTCATCAATCGGAGTTTCTCCTGCAAACATTTCCCAACTCAAATTCTCAATATTGAATTCATCGGTTTCCGCGCTCTTTTCACATGACTTTGAGAAATGCAACTTTGAGACTAATGTTCTGTCGTCACAAGAAATGGTGTCGCAAAGCAACGAATTGTAGTAATCTAACGCTTCTGTCGCGTCGCAATCTTCCATCGCTTCCCGCCGTTTATGAAAAGCATTCATTGAATAATTTGCAGAACCGCAAAATGCGAATGCGGGTTTTTCATCTTTGCACCAAACATACACTTTTGAATGAATATCATCGCCCTTGAATTTATAACGACAAGAAAAATGCGGCATGTCTTTGTTTTTGCTGATTCTTGAGATTAAATTCAGAATGTCCTTGTGTTTCTTTTCCGTAAGACCTTTATTGCTTGTCATTCCCAAAATCATTTCTACAAAGACTTTTCCAAGACCATCTATTTCGGAAAGTGCAATCAGGTGGCGTGTGATACATTCTATGTCGGTATATCCCGTTACGATTTTCAATGAGTTGCATTTCTTTGTTTCGGCAGGACGAATAAGAATATATTGGTCTAAATTTTCTGTGTACATTTTTCACTCCGCAATATTTGCTGCCATTGATTCATATTCAATTCTGGCAAATGTTTTTAAAATCGCTTCAAAAATTATCTTCGCGCCTTCGCATGGAACAGCCATTCCAATTTGTTTTCTCACGGATTCTTTCGACCCTTCAAAAATATAATTGTCGGGAAAGGTCTGCAACCTTGCCCGCTCCCGGTTGGTCAAGGCACGTGGCTCGCTCCAATGATAAATGTGCGTTCCCCCACCGCCAGAGCCAGTTACAGTGTACGCTGGCTTTTCGGGGTCAAGCCGTTTGTAAATTTGACTGATTTTTGCGCCCCGTATTTTCAGTTTTAGGTGTTCGGGCAAATCGGCAGTAAATGCATTTTGTCCTGGCTGTATGAAATTGAGTCGCTCGACTACAGATGGAGACTGCCGCGTCTTTTCGTTGTTATACGCGCTTTCCGAAATCGGCGGATTCTCAATTGCCTCGCGGCAAGTCTTGATTCTGTGATTCCTTGTCGAAGGAATTTTGAATTCAAAAGGCAAATCGCCCCTGATTCCAACAATGATGATGCGGTGGCGGGATTGCGGAATTCCATATTCCTCAAACTTGTATAGATTGGGATAAATCCTATATCCGCATTCGCCCGCGCCTCTCATTGCATCAAAAATCGTGTTGATTGCCTTTCCGTCGTTGGCAGTCTTCAATCCGCCGACATTCTCCGCCAAAAACCAATCTGGATTGCAACGATTCAGAATTTCAATTCCGTATTGGTAAAGAGAACCGAATTTCCCGTCAAAACCTTTTTGTTCGCCTACGACACTGAAATCATTGCAGGGAAATCCGAATGCAAATGCGTTGATGCTCCCAAGAGCCAAAAGTTTTTCGATAACGCCTTCCGTGCGAATGTCAGCGCAAAGAACGCTTTCGGGATTTTCGGGACAGATATTTCGGATATATGTCTTGCAAGTGTCGGCATCGTAATCGGTCGCCCATTTGTGAGTAATCTTGAAATCAGGATTTGCGATGTCTGCACAAAGCGCACCGCAAGCCAAGCCGCCTGGCCCGCAAAAAAGTTCACCGAGATTGTATTGCATAATATATTTCCAAATATAAATTACCTTAATATTTTAGGATAAATAAAAGAAAAAATAAACTGCTATACATAAGGA
>CAMWIU010000135.1 GCA_947174385.1 uncultured Treponema sp. | reverse complement strand
TTGTTTTATCACTAGTTACATCCTATTTGGATTGAGTTAACTAGTCAAGAGCCTATGTTTTTTAAGTTCCGCCCTTGATTTTGCTTCGCCTGTCAATGCCTGCGTACATGCCAAAAGCTCGTTCAGCATGCCCATAGGGAACGCGCCGCTTCCCACTGCCGGGTCGCAGACTTTCACATCAAGCAAAGCGTTCAAAACATCGGCTTTTTCTTTTTCGGTGAATGAAGGCTCATGGGTAAGCACAAAATTCCTGACTTTTTCTTCTGCCGGAATTTTTTCCGACAAATACGCAATAAGGCTCTCGCGGCACATATACTGCACGATTTCTTTTGGAGTGTAGAATGCGCCCTTGTCTTTGTTGTCCTCAAGCAAGTTTTCAAAGATTTTCCCGAGCATCTCCGGATCTACGCCGATTTCCGTATCGTCCGGGTCTGTCTCGTCAATTGTAAAATTGTACTGGTTGAAGAATTCAAAAAGCGAAGCGAAATGTTCTTTTTTGAATTTCACTTTCTTCCTGTCAAGCTCGTCTTCTTCAAAAAGTCCGCCGTTTAGATATGGAATTCTGATTGAAGAGCCGTAGATGTTGCAAAGTTTTTTGGGAGCGATTGCCTCTTCGCCACGGCTTGTATTCAAAGTCTTAAAGAACAGCGTTTCCAACGCTTGCTCCAAGAAATCATCCTGAACATCTTTGTCTGCATTTTTAAAAAGATTCTCAAGAAAGTTTTTGTCTCCGCCTCCCCATTCATTTCCTGTCTTTACGCCAAGCCAGCCTTTTTTCTGCAAAAACTGCAAGAACACAAGGCGACCCATCATCTTTTTTACAAAGTCGCGCACCGCCTTGTCATCGCCGTCAAAGGCATTCTTAAACGAGCCGTTTGCATTCTTTGTCTTTTCCTCTACGAATTTTCCGCCTTTCTTGACAAACCGCTTTCCGCTTATATATTCTACCAAGTCGGCATACTGTTCCCTGTATCTTTCAAAGAAATCTTTGCTCAATGGCTCCACGCTGAACGCTTCAATCATGTCTTCGTCTTTTATTGTCGCAAGCCCTTTGAGTGTTTCAAATCTTTCTGAAACCGTCCTGCATGCATGTTCCGGGCCGCAAAGATAAGTATAGCGTTTTGCGCTGGTGCTGTTTCTGTTTGTTTCGGCGCGGTGCACATAGCTTACGCGCCATTCTTTTGCGTTGTCCGTAAAGTGAAAGAAAATGATGGCATTTGAATCATTTTCCATAACCTTTCGGACGCAGTTCTGAATGTTCACCCTGCTTCTCTTCAAGGCAACGGTGTCTTGCAATTCAACATCCGCAAATACGATCGGAAAGCCTCCGCGCACTTGCGCAATGATGCTGAATGACTTTATCTGTTTTTTGTCGGCATCTGCCAAGACTTGCTCGTCGGTAAGGGAAGTGTCTTTTGCCTTTGAAAAAATAGGCTTTATGAGAGCCTCGAAAAGCCTTTCTTTTCCCGGATATTCGCTTTCAAACAGTGTCCTCAAGTCCTGCATAATTTTCCTCCAAAAAAACTATTTTGTAATGAACTGAATGGCTACGTCCGCCTTGGCATCTTCCGGGCGGACGCTCGTATATCGGTACAGGACATCGATGTCGGCTTCCGTCTGCACAGTGCCAAGCCCGTCATTCTTAAAGTCCATTTCCATCACTTTATGAATGAGGCTTAGATTTTTGTCGCGGATTGCGTTCGATATTTCATCGAGTTTTTCTTCATATCCTTCCGGCAAACCAAGCGCGTACAAATTCTTTATTTTTTCAATTGCCGCCTGCATTTCATGTGCACCCTTTCTAATCGGGCTTCGCAGGGAAAGCGCGGCATTTTGTTTGTCGGCAGCATAGCAATTCAAAACGGATGTCTCGCATTTTTTCACAAGCGCAAAATCCGTATCTGTCTCTTTCAGGCTGACCAATGGTTTTATCATCTCAAAAAATTCAAGCTGGCTCACTTTACGCGCGCTGCCATCGTCGTCTGCAATGTAGAGCGCGGAAGATATGCGCCCGTTGTTTTTGTCTGTTTCATGCAAGGCGGAAAACGCCTGCTTTGTTTCGTTCCCGACTGTCGAAACAACTTTGCCTGAAAGAGCGGCAAGCCTTTTATATTCGATTTCGTTGTTTTTCTTAAATGCTTTCAACTCCGCGATGAACGGCATAATCGGCGTTTCGCTTTCTTCCAAGTCATCATGCACTGTTTTTTCAAAATGCCTAACTTCTTCTTCGTCTGAATAAATTTGGCTGTCCTCGCCGAAGAGTTCGTGGAATGCCTGAAGTTTCACATACGTCCTGTTCTTCAGGTTGATTTGGTTGTCTCCCAGCGTTGAGGGGTAAAAATTGTAATTCCATATTTCGTCCGCATCCGTTCCGATTCTGTTTATCCGCCCGAGCCGCTGCATAAGGCGCGTCGCGTTCCATGGCGAATCGTAATTCAAGATTGAGTTCGCACGGTGCAAGTTTACCCCTTCCGCAAGCACGTCCGTCGTGATGAGAATCTGATAATCGTCTTTTTTTGATCCCTTGTAGTTCGCGTCAAAATTCGCGGCGATGACGTCTTTCATGGCAGTGCGGTTTGCCGCCGTAATCGAAAGGACTTCGCAATCGGGAACAGGCATTTCGTTCAATTTTTTTACAAGGGCTTTCTGCGTTGCAATGCATTCGGTAAAAATGACCAGCTTTCTGTTTTTGTTGCGTGACGGATTCAGAAAATCAGAAGCCGTTTTGTAAATAAAAGCAGTCATTTTGGGGTCGTCTGTCTGCCTGTCCCACTTGTCGCAAAGTTTTTTTATGAGCCTTTCATCATTGCGCAAAAGGTCGATGTATGCTCCGTCAAAATCTTCTTGCGCGTATTCCCTGTTCGCGCCTTCGTCCTCTGACGCTGAATGTTTTTTGTTGGCAACTTTTGCTTTTTGCGCGATAATTTCAAGGCAGTTTTCAAAGCTTCCTTTTTGCGCGACATGCTCGTCGTTCAGCTCTTTGTTCACGTCAATGTCCGGGCAGATGAAGATTCGGTTCGCCTCCCACATTCTTATCATATTTTCCGTGTAACGGCGCAGATTGTGCAAGGATTCCTTGAATGCCGCCTGCGAGCTTTCGAGGCGTTTTACCAGAAGCAATTCCATAATTTGCGCAAGCCGCTGGGAAGTCGCGCTTACCGTAAGATTGTTCGCCTCGTAGTTTTTCCTGTCTTTTTCCGACTTAAGATATTCTATCGCACGGTATCTGAAATATCCGAGCGCGTCCTTTCCCGCCTTTGCGCCGAAATCCAAAACAGGCTCGCCACTTTCGTCCGTGTCTATATGGCTGACTTGCGGGGCGATTATGTCTATCGTTTCGTTAAAAAGCTTTCCCAAATCATCTTTCATTTCATAAGGAATGGCGACGGGCTTTTGGATTTTAGGGAAACGCAATTTTTGATTTGCCATGTCCTCGTTGTAGAATCTTTCTATGTCCGTCCTTGTACGGCGGATTACAAGCGGCTCTATTATTCGCTTTCTGATATCCTCGCTGTCCGCAATCAACGCCGCCTTGTCTTTTGCGCGCTCTTCTTTTGTTTTCGGGATTTTTTTGCCGTCAATTCTTTTTTCTTTTCTTATGTATTCTTCGTAGTTTCGCTGTTTTTCCGCAAAATAACTTTCAAGCTTGTTTCCGAATGCTCCGAGGTTTTGCAGCGTCGCATTGTTATGATTGCGATAGAACAAGAATATCTGATTCCGCAAGTCATACGGCGCGTTGTTCTGCGGCGTGGCTGAAACAAGGATGACATACGGCGGCTTTCCCAAGCGGGCGGCGATGTCCCCGATCAGACCGTCAAGTTTTTGATGCATGATTGTGCCGTCATTGCGGAAGCGGTGGCTTTCGTCAACGACAATCATTCCGTAATTGTCATCTGTGAACATGCCGTCAAAATCATCTATGGCGACTTTTTCCGTGTTTTCATCGCTTGAGAAGTCCGAATCGGCATCCAAACACCCTATTGTCGTGAGCGTTATATGAGGGAGCAGTTTCCGGTTTTCCGCTTCGTCCTCGTCAAAAAAACTGATTGAGTCAATCCAGTTCTGCTTTATCGCAGGCGGAGTTATTATAAGAATTGGATGCTTGTATCCCGTTTCCAATAGATGCCGCTTGACAACCATCAGAGCCGTGTATGTTTTTCCAAGCCCCACCACATCGGAAAGGATAAAGCCACCGTGCCTTTTCAGTATGGCAGCCCCCTGATTTACGGCTTCAAGCTGATAGGTAAGTTTCTTGAAATTGCCCGCCTTCGGTTTGGGAAGATAATCGTCTTCTTTTATTTTTCCGTTGGAGGCGATTATTTCCGCAAACTGATCTTGCAAAAGCTTGATATAGGTTTCTTTGGGAGAAAGGACGGTGTAAATTTCGTTTTTTCCTGCCGCCTTGCCGACGGGCGAATTTCTGATTTCCACAACGAATTCTTTTGTCCAGTCGTCCGAAAGCTCCCATTTTTCATTGAACCAAAAATAATGTCCTTTGCACGGACTGCCGGGCTTCGGCTCTGTCATAATATGAGCCGCGTCAGCATCAAGGAAATTGAGTTCCGAATTTCCTTGCAATCCTTTCTGCGTTAGATTGCTGCTGCCGATGATGCCATACGATTCCCCAACGCCCTTAAAGATATAGCATTTGGCATGGAAAAACTGCCTTTCGTCGTTTTCATTTACATTGAACACATGCACTTCGATTTTAGGATTTTCCGCCGAGCAATAATCAACCAGCAGTTTCGCGGCTTCCTGATATGAGGGAACATTAAGCCGGACATTCTGCAAGTCGATTTTGATGAAATCCTGCGGATATTTTTTCGCGTTACTGTAGGATTCGGCGGTCAAATCTTTTTGGCAGACATTCGGGTCTTTCCCTATCAAAAGCCGAAGTTTCGTTCCGTCTTTTTGAAGAAATGTCTTTAAGGCATCCGCAATCAACGCCGTGCCCTTCAAATCCCAATAGCCCGTAGCGATGCAGATTTCTTCGACTTCCGGAAGCGTTATGATTTCGTTTAAGATATCTACGAGTTTCAGATGTTCTGAATTGTCGATGAGTGTATTTCCATGCATATATGCGTTCCTTGTTTCTTTTTATCATACCACAAATTCGCAAAAATTTCAACACAAAACGCCCTGCGCCGATCCATGCGCACACTTATGTACATATCCCATGGTGTGATATGCCGTAAATTCATCCCGATTTTAAAGCATATTTTATGCGACTATGATCATGCGGACAGAAATGGACAGCGCGAGTTTTGCGACAATTTTGAACGTGTGAAAAATTTAAAAAAAAATTCCGCCGTGCTCGCCGCGCAGGAAATTTTTCTCTGAAAATTCTTCAAACTTTCTATTGACACATTTTTCGTTTGGGTGTATATTGTTGTTATCGTGTTTCTATTTATAGAAACATCGAAAATTATCTTGGGAAATTGATTTATGGAAAAAAGAACGGATTCGATTTACATTTGCCTTCCGAGCGAGCGTTACACGCCATTTTCT
>CAMWIU010000134.1 GCA_947174385.1 uncultured Treponema sp. | reverse complement strand
TTCTTGCAGTTCGCGCAATTTCGAAAAATTTATTTTCGCCTTGTGCTTGCCGTAAAGTTCAAGCGCACTTTCTTCGATGCCAATTTTTTTTGCCACTTCCGAAATCGCAATCATTTCATTTTTCTGCGCAATTTCAATATCAGTCATTTTTTTCACATCTCCTATAAAAAATCAAAAAGAAATTTGCAACATTATTTTTCGCACAAAAGCGAAACTTCGTCTGCCGTCATTTTTTTGTATTCGCCGGGCGCAAGATTTTCGTCCAACGTGAGCGCGCCAATTTGAACGCGCTTCAAATACAAAACCTCGTTTTCAAAAACGCGGAACATTCGTTTAACTTGATGAAATTTTCCTTCGCAAATCGTAAGAAAAACTTCGTTCGCATTTTCCGTGAATTCGATTTTTGCAGGAAGCGAAACAAATTCGCTTTCCGCGCCTTCCGCAGGAATTTGAAATCCGCGCGAAAATTTTTCACGCAAGATTTCGCGTTCATCGGAAGAAATATTTTTTTCCAAGCGCACGAAATATTTTTTTTCGCACAAAGTTTTCGGCGAAATCAATTTGTGCGTGAGCGCGCCGTCAGTCGTAAAAATCAAAAGTCCTTCCGTGTCCGCATCGAGCCTGCCGACCAAATGCAAATGCGAAGCAAAATACGGCGTGCGATAATTTTCATCGAGCAGTTCGAACACGGTCTGCCTTTCCCCCTCCTTGGAAGTGCAAACAGTTCCTGCGATTTTGTTCATCATAAGATAGACATTTTTTTCGAGCGCGAGCGGATTTCCGTCCACGAGAATTTCATCGCGCTCCAAATCAATGTGCGTATCGGGCGTGTAAACAATTTCGCCGTTCACGCTAACTGCGCCGGAATGCAAAATGCGCTTCACATCGCGCCGCGTTCCCAATCCAGCATGAGAAAGAATTTTGTCAAGCCGTTCCATAAACTTCCCTGATTTTCAACATTGCGCAAAATGCCGAATTCCTATTTTCGATTTTCCAGCGGAATGTACTTGCGCTCGGGACAAATATTTTTGTAGGCAGGACGATAGATTCGACCGCCCGCCACAACTTCTTCGATGCGGTGCGCGCTCCAGCCAGCGATTCGCGAAATGGCAAAAAGCGGAGTGTAAAGCTCGCGTGGAATGTCCAGCATCGTGTAGACGAAGCCTGAAAAAAAGTCAACGTTGGCGCAAATCTTTTTTTCCGAACCGTGAACTTTGTAGATGACTTCGGGCGCAATCTTCTCGATTTTTTTGTAAAGCCGAAATTCCTTGAGACAATTTTTTTCCTTTGCAAGGCGTTCCGCCAATTCGTTCAAAAGCAAGGCGCGAGGATCATTCACAGTGTAAACCGCGTGCCCCATTCCGTAGATGAGGCCGGTTTTGTCGTAAGCCTGGCGCGAAGCGATTTTCGTGAGATAAGCGCGAATCTCGTCATTGTCCGCCCAATCTTTTACGTTCGCCTTGATGTCGTCCATCATTTCCATCACGCGGATATTCGCGCCGCCGTGCCTGCTTCCTTTGAGCGAGCCGATGGCAGCGGCAATCGTGGAATATGTGTCCGTGTCCGCGGAAGAAACGACGTGAACTGTGAGCGAAGAATTGTTTCCGCCGCCGTGTTCCGCGTGCAAAATGAGCGCGAGGTCAAGCACCTGCGCTTCAAGCGGCGTGTATTTTTTGTCGGAACGAATCAATCGCAAAAAATTTTCCGCCGTGGAAAGCTCAGGAAGCGGATTATGAATGTACATGCTCTTGTCGTCGTAGAAACGCCGCTTTGCCTGATAAGCATACGCCGCCAAAGTGGAAAGGCGCGAAGTGAGTTCAATGCACTGCCGCATGATGTTTCCCACGCTGCGATTCTCAGGATCGTTGTCATAAGAATACAAAGCCAAAACTCCGCGCGCGATTTTGTTCATAATTTCGCAGGACGGAGCTTTCATAATCATGTCTTCCGTGAAATTTTCCGGAAGCGTCCGATAATTTCCAAGGTATTCCGAAAAACGCGCGAGCTGCTTTTTGTTGGGAAGTTGTCCGAAAATCAAAAGGTACGCCGTCTGCTCGTAGCCAAATTCAACGCGGCGTTCAGTGTCGTGAACCAAATCCGCCACATCGTAGCCGCGATACAAAAGGCGCCCCGGAACTGCGATTTTGTTTCCGTCCTTATCGATTTCATAGCCCACGACATCGCCAATCTGAGTCAAGCCAACGAGAACGCCCGTTCCGTTCGCATTGCGCAAGCCGCGCTTTACATTGTATTTTTCATACAAATCAGGATTAATCGGATCGTTCTTTTGCGCCAAAATCGAAAGACGCTTTACCAATTCTGCCTCGGAATCTTTTTTCACTGCCACCCTCCACTTTTTATTCTGTACCTAGCCGATGACATTGTATAAAATTTTTTCAAGAAATTCAAGACAAACAAGCAATATCCGCAATTAAAATTGGAATTAAAATGATGCGAAAGGCAAGACGCATGCATCGCAAATTGGATGCATGCTCACGATTTTTTTGACAAATTTTGATTAGACTCAACATACCTCGACATTTGCGTCGAGGTATGTTGAATTTTTTACGATTCTATTTATGCAGGATGAATTCCACGCGGCGATTCTTCCACCAGTTCGCGCTGTCGTTGAAAGCCGCCACTGGCTCGGACGCGCCTTTGCCTTGCGAGGAAAGCCGCGCTTCAGGAATGCCGCCGTTTTTCACGAGCCAATCTTTTACGTGTGCGGCGCGGCTGTCGGAAAGCGTAAGCAGAATTCCGTCTTCGCCCGCAGCTCCAGTCTTGTTCGCGTGTCCCACAACTGTTACTGTGTAGTCCGGGAATTTTTTCAAAACTTCGCTGACACGTTTCAGGACGCGCACATTGTTCGCAGCTTGCTCTTTGGTAACCTTGCTTCCCGGTGTTTCCGCCGCCGTTTTCCAGTCGGCATTGTTCGCGCGGAAAATTATCGAAGGAACGGCCATCTTCAAATTGTTGCCGTCGCGAATCACGAGAATGTCCACAGGAATGATTCCTGAAATGCTCGTCGTCATTCCGAGGCTGTCCGTCGCCGTGAACACGTAAGGATAATCCATCGCCGACTGAACGCGCTCCGCCTTGCCGTCGCGCTCGCGGCTTGTGTTGCTCAATCCGTCCCAAGTGATTTGCGAAGTGATTTTTTCGCCGCCCGAAGTTTTCCAGAACGCGGAAGTTTTTCCTGTGCTTTCAGGATAATTTATGACGAAACTCCAGCTTGCCAATTTCGACGTGGATTTTCCGCCGAGCGTGATAAAGCAATCGTCGTCAACACCGTCGTTGTCTGGGCTGAAAAATTCCGGTGCGGTTTTTACGCTCAAATTAGGCGGCGTTGCGGAGCAGATGAAAGGCGCGGTTTTCGTGTCCACCAAATTTCCTTTGGAATAATTCACAGTCAAATGTCCTGTGAAATTTCCTTCGCAATTTTTTCCGCTTGAATCTTTTCCATCCCAAATGAATTGTGAAGGAATTTTTGCTGACTCGCTGCCAAGCGAACGCACAGATTTTCCTTTTTCGTCTTCGACATTGAATGTCCAAGATTCGATTCCTTCGTTCAAAGAAAGGCGCGTCGCGAATTTCTGCGATGTGAGTCCAGTCGCTGAAATCGGCGAAATCCCCGAACGCTCCGCCGTAACGTAAGCCGTCGTCGCGCGCGCGTCGAGCACAATCGAATCGATTTTCTTTTCGAAAGAATTTCCCGCCGCATCCTGCGCGCTTATCACGAGCGAATATTTTCCGTCCGCCGCTTTGTTGCCGTTGTCCGTGCTGCCGTCCCATTCAAAATTTGAATTTTGTTTTCCTGCGAAAAATCCGTTCCATTCGAAAGTCTTTACGACAGAATTCTTTCCGCCACTTTCCAAAATCTGCGCGAGCCATTCGGTTTCCTTTGTCGAATTTGTCGTGGCAATTTTCAGCGTGTCTTTGCGGCCGTCGCCATCAGGAGAAAAAATCGCGCTTTCAAGCGAGACTTCCACAAACGGCGAAACCGTGTCGATTGAAACTGGCAGAGATTGCGCTTGCGCGCTTGAGCCGTTTTCCGAAACAATCGAAATCGAAGCGAAATACATTCCGTCCGGGCAAATTTTTTCATCGGAAGAATTTCCGTTCCAAACAAAATTCGCGGGAACGCCTCCGTTCGCATTTTGCGCGTAGACAACAACGCCGCTTTGATTTTTGATTTCAAACTTGTAGGATTTTACCGCGCTCGATTTCATAACGCTCGAAAAAGTCACGTTTTTGCGCGCGCCGTTTGGATTGAACGCGAGATGATTCGGCGAAAGCATCACTTCGGTTTTCGAAGTGTCCAACGTGAACGAAACTTTCGTTTTCGCGCTGAACGAATTTCCTGCCAAATCTTCGGCTGAAATTTCGTAATCATATTTTCCGTCGGAACAAATTTTTCCGGCTTTGTCCAAGCCGTTCCAAAAAATTTGCTCGGGCGGATTCGCGCCGAAGTCGTATTCGTAAACTGCCTCGTTTGTTCCGGCCGCCACAATTTTTCCAAGCCATTTTTTCACTGGTGCGCCGCCGTCTTTTTTCGCAGTTTGATGAAGCGTGAACGTGTCTTTGCTTCCGTCTCCATCGGGACTGAAAATGTCGTCGTAATCGGAAATAGTCGCAAATGGCTGTTCCGTGTCAAAAACGAAAATCGGAGAATTGACGGCGGGAGTTTTGTAGCCGTTCAAATATTCTGCGTTCACGCGAGCAAAATATTCGCCGTCCGCGATTTGCGCGCCCGAATCGTTTTTTCCTTCGAAAACGATTATGGAAGGAATCGCGCTTCCTTGTTTTCCTGAATAAGTTCGGACGGGCTTTCCAGCCTTGTCCAAAATTTCCACGCTCCAATTTGTGAGCGCGTTTCCGCTTCCTGCTCGCGGCTCTGGAATCGTAACGTCCAAAGTTACAGAATTGATTTTGCTTTTTTGCGGAACTGAAAAATATTTCGAGCCGACAATCATTATGTTCGTCGCGGGCTTTTCGGCGGAAAAAATTATGTTCGCGATTTCCGCATTTTCGTTCGTGTTGCCCGCGCGGTCGGTCGCGCTTATCGAATATTTGTAAACGCCGTCCTGCACGATGATTCCGTTGTCGTCCGTGCCGTTCCATTCAAACGACGCTGGCTCAGAATTTTCCCAAACATAATTTCGCACGATTTTTCCGTCCGCGTCGGAAATCGTCGCGAGCCATTTGTCTTCCTTCGAGCCGTTTTGTCCGATTGCGAAATTGACTTTTTCGCCCTCGCCGAAAATTCGCTGTCCTTCGGGCACAACCGAAAAAGAAACTTGCGGCGCGGTGTTGTCAAGAATGACGGACGATTTCGCAGTTTTGCTTGAATTGCCGCTGTCGTCGGTTGCAACGATATAATAGAAATATTCGCCGTCCGGAGCGGTCTCGCCATTTTCCATCGCGCCGTTCCAAGAAACCGTGGGCGGCACTTCGATTGAACTTTTTTTTGTTTTCGCTGCCGTGAGAAAATTTTTCATATTGAAAACCGTGGGCAACGCGACTTTGTTTCCAATCG
>CAMWIU010000133.1 GCA_947174385.1 uncultured Treponema sp. | reverse complement strand
CACTTCGCACAATGTTCCGAGGGAAATGCGCTCCGAAAAATGCTGTTGCATATACATGCATGCTTTTTCGATTTCGGTGTCGTGTTCCGCGACGGCATTATCGAACGGCTCGCCGTATTCCTGAATGAGTTGCTCGACGGCAAGCAAAAACAGTTCGTCCTTTTCAAATTCTTTGCTTTCGCGCATCAGCATTTCGTGAAGCGCGCGCAACGCCGAAAACAGTTCCGCATCGCGCACGACATTTTTGCTGAATTTCAGCGTGAGTTTTCGCCCCGTGATTTCCTTTGCGAGCGTGTCCATCGTTTCGGTTTTGATGTTGAACGCGCGGTAGTCAAGCGTTCCGCCGTCGGCTTGTGTGCAGGCGTGCTTGTCGTGCGGATTGAACAGCAGGATGTCGCCCGCCCCGACAGAATGCTCCGCGTTCCCGCACGTCAAATGCCTGCCGCCGCGTTCGATAAAGCCGATAACGTAGTAGTCGTGAAAATGAATGGGAAACGGCTGCGTGATGCCTTCAAAACGATACGCCTCAATTTGCAAATCCTCGTCATAAAAAATTGCGCGCGTCTCTTTTTTCATATTGACAGTATGGCATTAAAACGATTTGATGTCTTGTAAAATATGCTCAAAATCGCGAGATTTCTTGCGGTAAAGATTTGAACGTTTGCACGGAGTTTTACGCACAAAAACACGAACAAAAGCCACCCGAATAATGAAACATAAGATTTGAATTTTTCCATTTCATTTGAAACGCGGATTATTCTAGTCGTTGATTGTGCTTTGAATTTCCCGCATAATTGAACTGGTAATCGCACAGCGAAAAAGCAAATGTTTCCCTGTCCACCAGACCGACCGGAAGCGCGCTGTCATAGAGCCGCATGAGAAAATCCACCGTCTGGGCGCAAGTGTGGTATGTGCCGAAGGATTTGTCATAATCAGTAATGTTGTTTGCTACATTTTCAAAGTTCAATTTTTTGCGTCATCAAAAAATGCGCCCTCATCCCAAAAATTCACAAAACAAATTCTTCCAAAAAATCCGCCACGCCGTCTTCGTCGTTCGAAAATCTTGTTACGAATTTCGCTTCGTCTTGAATTGTTTGCAAGCCGTTTTTCATCGCAACGGAAAGGCCAGATTTTAAAA
This sequence comes from uncultured Treponema sp., assembly GCA_947174385.1. Taxonomy (GTDB): domain Bacteria; phylum Spirochaetota; class Spirochaetia; order Treponematales; family Treponemataceae; genus Treponema_D. The sequence goes on along the minus strand of CAMWIU010000133.1, from coordinate 4,439 downwards.
TCATAGTTTCATCGTTCATGCTGTCGCCGAACACCATTACGTCTCGCATTTTTATTCCGAGCCGCTCGCTCAAAATTTCCAAGGCTTCGCCTTTGCCGGAATTCGGCGGAAGCACTTCCAAAAAATACGGCTTGCTTATTACGATCACTGCGCGTTCGCCGAGCGCGTTTTGCAAAATGCCGAAAAGTTTTTTTATGGTTTGCTCGTCGCCAGGAATCAGCATTTTTGAAAAACCTTGTTTTAAAAACGAATCAAAGTCGCCGGGAATTTTCAATTCCATTTTTGTGAGCGCGACATCCTTTCGCGAAAAATCATTTTCCACGCTGGCAAAAATATTTTCAGAATCGTAAACTTGGCAAGGCAAATTCAATCGAGCGGCTTCTTCTTTTGTGCGAAGCAGAATTTCATAATCGAGTTTTTGTGAAAAAATTTCGCGTTTTGAATGCAAGTCAAAAATTGAACTGCCATTTGAAAGAATTGCGTATTTTGAAAATTCGTTTTGCGGCAAGCAAAGCCTGCGCACGAACGGCTCGATTCCTTTTTGCACTCTGCCCGTGCAAATCACGATGAAAATTTTTTGCGCCGCCAATTTTTGAATTGCGCTTACGGCGCGATCAGAAATCCGCAAGTCGCTCGTCAAAAGCGTGTCGTCCATGTCAAGCGCGATCAATTTCGGCTTGAGTTTTTGCGATGGAATTTTTTGCAAAATTTTCTCCAATTTTTAAAATTATTTTTTTGGCGTGCGGCCGAAATCTCGAATTGCGTTCGGCACAAAATAGTCGTCTTTCGCACGGACAATTGTCGATTGCGGCAAATCGTATTTTGTGTATAAAAGCGTTTCGTGCCCGTTGCAAGTCCACGGCGTTTCAAGTCCGTTTTGAAAATCCGCCAAAAGCCACGAATTTTTTTCGGGAACGAGCGCGGAAAAATTCGGCGCGACGAATTCAATTTTGGAGTCACGCTGAATCAAATTGAGCGCGTCGATTTTGTACAAAAACCAGCCCAAGCGTTTTTCGATTGCGGGCATCGCCTTTTCGGGATGAAGCGCGAAATCTTTTTCGCGCGCTTTTTTCGCCTCAGGATGCATCGCGGAAAGTTCGGATTTTCTTTGAAGAATCGCAGCCTCCCCCTTTGCAAAAATTTCTTCGGCTTCTTCTTCGCTCAATTTTTTTTGGATTGTAGCCGCCAAGTCATACGCGCTGTCGCTCGCGCCGCTCGCGGTTTTGTCCGCCTCCGAAGAATCGTAATAAAAACCTGTGGTGCTTTCGCGATGGCTCACGTTTTCAAGTTCTGCGATAAATGGAGCGGCTTCACTTTCGCTTATTTTTCCTTCGAGCGCGTCGATGGCTTTGCGATAGGCGCGTGTTACGAGCGCGGTGTAGTAGACGCTTTTCATTCGCCCTTCGATTTTGAGCGCATCGATTCCTGCGGCTTTCATGTCGGCGAGATGTTCAATCATTTGCAAATCTTTGCTCGACAAAATTGCGGTGAAATCTTCGCCTTCGAAAACTGGAAAAAATTCTCCCTTGCGATTTTGTTCTTCCAAAAAAAGTTCGCCGGATTGCGCAAGTTGCTTCGCGCCTTCTTTCGATTTCAAATCGAAATTCCAACGGCAAGTGTGCGAGCAAAATCCGCGCTGTGCGCTTCGGTTTGTGAGATACGCGCTCAAAAGGCAGCGGCCCGAATACGCGATGCACATCGCGCCATGCACGAACGCTTCGAGTTCCATTTCAGGAACGGCATCTTTTATTTGGCGGATTTCCGCAAGCGAAGTTTCGCGCCCAAGAACGATTCTTTTGAATCCGAGCGACTTGTACATTTTTGCCGCCTCGTGATTTATGCAACTCGCTTGTGTGCTCAAATGCAACGCCGCTTCGGGAAAATGCTTTTGCAAAATCGGCACGATTCCCAAATCTTGCACGATAAAAGAATCAATCGGATAATTTTTAAAATATTCGATGTTTTGCAAAAACGAATCGAGGTCGCGATTGTGGAACAAAATGTTGAGCGCGCAATAAAGTTTTTTTTGCGGAAATTGTTTTTTCAATTCTGCCACGCGATTGAATTCTTCGCCGTAAAAATTGTCGGCCTTTACGCGCAACGAAAATTTTTTCAGCCCGATGTACGCGGCATCCGCGCCGTAAGCGTAAGCGTAATATAATTTTTGAACGTTGCCCGCAGGCGAAAGCAATTCCATTTTTGCGCCGAATTAAGATTCTCCTTTGATTCCGTATTCCAAAGTTGGAGCGCAATTCAAAGTGTCTTCGTCAGGAATTTCAGTTTGAAGGCGCACGAGCCGTCCGACTCGTTCCACCGCCAAATGCGATTCCGCCAAAAATTCGTCCGCCATTTGAAACATGAAAATCATGTCGTCCCAAACATCGAGCTGGCAAACGCCGCCTGCTTCGGAAAGAAGCTTTTGGAATTCTTTCGCGTCCTCCAAAAGAATTTCTCGCGAGCCAATTTGAATGAAAACTGGCGGAAAATTTTTCAAAGATTCAGGCGAAATGAACATCGGCGAAACGAGCGGACTTTCGAGATTTTCGCCGTTCGTGTAAATTTCCGCACTTCGTCTCAGGCAGTCGCCCGTCAAGATTTCATCATGCGACTTTCTGTTTTTTATGATTTTGGAATCCGCGCTGAGATTGAGCCACGGCGAAAAAAGAATCACTTGCTTGATGCAATTTCTGTAACGTTCGCGCAACGACAAAATCAAAGCCATCGCTTGGCTTGCGCCTGAGCCGTCGGCTGCGATTATTATTTCAGGCAACGCTTGCGATTCTCCGGAATTCAGCGAGCACGCAATTTGCTCTTCGGTAAAAACCGTGCGGAAAACATTTTGCAAATCTTCCAATGCGGCGGGATGCGCGTTTTCCGGAGCCAAGCGAAATTCTGGAACGACAATTCGGCACGAAGTGGCAGCGGCGAGCGAAGCGCAAAATGAACGCCACGCATTTTTCGAGCCGCCCACAAAACATCCGCCGTGAACGTAAATCATTATTTTGTTCAGCGAATAAACTTCCGGCACGAGCGTGTCGCACAAAATGTCGGCGAACTTCTGCTCGTTGCATTCCACATGGTTCGGCAAAATCGCGCAGTGAAATTTTTCATCGATTGTGCGGCGAAAAATTTCCACTTCTTGTTTCGTAGAAAAAGCGAGCAAGCGCAATTTTTTTATCGCTGATTTTTTGTCGTCATTTTTGTTCATTCTGAAGTAAGTGTAGCACAAAATTTATTTTTATGCTACACTTATTTTTATGCCGATAAAAATCCAAAGCGATTTGCCTGCAAGAAAAATTCTTGAAAGCGAAAATATTTTTGTGATGACCGAAGAACGAGCCGTGAGCCAGGACATCCGGCCGCTGAAAATCGCGATTGTGAATTTGATGCCAATCAAAAGCACGACCGAAACTCAACTTTTGCGACATCTTTCAAACACGCCAATTCAAGTGGACATTTCTTTGATTCGAATGGAAAGCCACAATTCCGTCCACACTTTGGAAAGTTACCTCGAACGATTTTACATTCCTTCAAGTGAAATGCTTGCGCGAAAATATGACGGCTTGATTATAACTGGCGCGCCCGTGGAACAAATTCCATTTGAGCAAGTGGACTATTGGAACGAGCTTTGCGCGATTATGGATTGGGCGAAAAAAAATGTTTTTTCCACGCTTTGCATTTGCTGGGGGGCGCAGGCGGGCTTGTACCATTACTTTGGAATTCCGAAATACGATTTGCCGAAAAAAATGTTTGGCATTTTCAAAAACACTCGTTCCACGAAAAATCCCGATTTGCTTTTGCACGGATTCGACGATGAATTTTTTATTCCGCAATCGCGCCACACAACAATTCATTATGATGACATCATATCGCATCCTGAACTCGTGATTTTGGCGGAAAGCGCAGAAACTGGCCCTGCGATAATCAAGACGAACGACAACAGCGTGATTTTTATGACTGGCCATTTGGAATATGACACGAACACTTTGCGCGATGAATATTGGCGCGACAAAAATAAAAATCTGCCGATTGAAATTCCCAAAAATTATTTTCCCGACGACGATCCAAAAAACGCGCCGCTTTCCACATGGCGCAGCACGGCTTCGCTTTTCTACCGAAACTGGTTGAATTATTACGTCTACCAAGAAACGCCGTATAACTTTGTAATTTGAATTTGGAAGCAAGCACAATACGATAAAAACTTCCGTCGCGTCGCCGTGCTTTTCCTAAAGAGGAATTTTCGATGAAAAAGATTTTTGGGAAATTCATATTTTCTCTTGCGATTTTCATTTTGATGAATTCTTGCGCATCGAATAAATTCGAATTTATTGATGCCGGCGGCGGACAACACAAAACGCGCCTTTACGAAAATGTCGCGCGGCATGATTTTTGCGAAGATGGTTTTGTGGCGCAAGGAAGCCGCATGACTTATACTGGGG
>CAMWIU010000132.1 GCA_947174385.1 uncultured Treponema sp. | reverse complement strand
CTAGTAGAAGAGTCCGACTCCAAGCGAGATTTCTTTTATACTCGTATTCTCGTCGCGCCAAGAAGTGTCCACGGCATTTTTGAAAAGGATTCGTCCCATGTCAAATCCGATGCTCGCGCGAAGCTGCACGCTCTTCCATTTTTCCGGAAAGAAAAGCATTTCGATTCCGCAAGTGTAGAATCCGTCTTTTGGCGAGAATGTTTTTCCCGTGCTTCTGTTCTGTGTAAGCGCGATGTCTACGAACGGCGATATTTGCATTTCGAAATTGAAATTTTTGAGCCAGCCTTTTTCAAATCGCGTGGAAAATATTTTTATCGGCACATCGAGATTCAATATCAGGGCGGACGCGCTCTTGCAGGCGTAAACATCATCCATTCCTGTCTGCGGCGAAAAATATTGGTCGTCAGGAATTCCGCGCAAAAGATGACCGTAGCGTCTGTACGAATCGAATTCGGCGAAAAGCGTGAGGCGCGATGCGAGCGCGGCGCGATTCCATGCGAAGAAGGCTTCCGCCCGCAATTCGATTCCTGGCTGGAATTCGTTGAGCTGGAAATTGTACGCCGCGCTTTGGAAAATGCCGGCGGAAAATCCCTTGCGGAAATTTCCGTACCAGTTCACGCGACCCGCGCTTATTCCGTGCGAAAATGTCAGCTTTGGCGAAACCAAGTCTTCGTCCAAAATGTCGATCCCGTCCAAATCCCAATTGTACACGATTTCCGCCGCCGGAGTGTAAACGATGTCGCCGATTCCAGGAATAGTTTCGAGCCGAATCGGAACAGAAAATTTCGCCCGCTCCGTAAAGAAAAGCTCGTCGTTGAATTTCTTATAGTCCAAGTCGCGTGTCGTTCCCTGCGTCAAATCCAAACGCAGTGCGATGTTTTCGAACGGCAAGACGAATGTGAAGCCGCTTTGGAAATTCCATTCTGGTTCGCCCCGAACAAAAGCGTACTCAAACGAAAAATCGTTGTTCCAAGATGCTTCGATTTTTCCCAACGTGAACGGAAGATCGTAGCCGAAATTTCCACCCAAAACAAAGTCGTTTTCTTGCCCGTCCTTTTGCTCGAAGCGGAAGAAGGTGTCCGCCTCCATCTCGCTCATCGTGCCCAAAAAATTGGCGTCCTTGAATTTTATTTTCAGCTCGAAACCTTCGTTGGAATCGTACTTGGGATAGGGCAGGAGGAGAAAATGACGCGAATCCACGGTAACGACATTTATAGCGACGGGAATATATCCGTCTTCGTCTGCATCCATGGTGAGCGTGTATTCAACTTCCGCCATATCGAAAAGCCGTGCGTTTATAAGTTTCTGCTTGATGTCGAGAATGTACGCTTCGAGATCTTCGCGGCTTTCGAATTTTTTCCCTTCTTCGATTTCGACATTGCGAGCAAGCGCGCTTTCTTTCGTGATGCCTTGCGCGGCGTAGTTTACTGCGGCAATTTTGTAAATTTCTTTTCTGGAAAAAGCTTCTGGATTTTCCAGCCCTTGGGAATTTGTTTCCTGCGCGAACGAAAACGCCGAAAACAAAAGCGCGACGGCAAAAACAAACGCTCGCTTGAAATTGCCGTTGTAATGACGCGCAAATTTTAAATCCGGCTCGGCTTTAAAATTTGCGCTTTTTTCCACGCCGACGAAATGCGCTTTCTCTAGCAAAGATTCAATTTTTCGCATTTTCCTCGGCATCATCTTCGCAATTTTCTATAACTATAATTGAAAACGGATGCTCACGTCCGCCGCCCAAATCGAATTTTTGAAATCCCACGACGCGCCGAAATTGAGAGCCATCATGGAGATGTCAAGCCCGAATCCGCCGAAGACTTGAGGTATGAATGAATCGAAAAATCCCGATGATTTTGTTCCCGATGCCGAAAGCGTGCCATTGTATTTCGATGCGTTCGCAAGTTCGGACGTAACTTGCCAATTCCATTTGATATCCGAATCGGAGAAAATTCCTCGGAATCCAGCGTAAGGCTTGAAGAAGATAAACTTTTTGGAAATCTGCGCACTGAAAAAGGCAGTCTTCACGCAGTAATCCAGCGAAGTGTCAAATCCGTCCTTTTCGAACGAAAAGCCGCCCTTGGTAAGGTAGAATCCGCCGCCGACTGAAAGTTTCGGAAACGCGCCTTCGCCCTTGAAAATCGCCCAGCGGAAATCGCCGCCGACATTGAAATAATTTACTCCGATTCCGTCGATAAGCCGCAATTTCGAAAGGTCGATGTACATGAACGAAAGTCCCACGTCGAAAGGCAGAATCAAGCCGCCGATCCTAGCGTTTGCCGTGAAAGTCGGGAAAATGAAAGTTTTGGGAATGGCAGAAATCCCGAAAATGTCCGCGACACCTTTCAGCGGAGAAAGGTCGAATTTTGCCACTCCGAATTCCGCTCCAATGCCGAAATGCGGCGGCGCGGACGGAAAGAATTTTCCGATCCAAGCGTCGGCATAGACATTCTGTTGGACTGCCGCGTTTGGAAGCGTTTTTTCGAGCGACAACGCGAATCCGTCCATGCCAAAAGAAACTTCGTCAAAAGCGCGGTCTTGCGCGAAAGCAGAAAAAAGCGCGATTGCCGCAAAAAGTGAAAGGAAATATTTTTTCATTGTGCCTCCCGATTTTTTTATTTACTATATTTTTATTGCCATAAACTAAATTTTCCAGTTTCGAAAAGGTTTCATCTTTTCCCGAAAAATCCGGAAAAATAAGCGAAAACCTCAGGCAAGCAAAAATAACCGCCTTCAACAATTCTACATTATTGCGGAAAAAAAATCAACATATATATTGACAATAAGGAAAAACGCGATTTCCGTTCAAAAAATCATGTTTTTTTCACAAAAAGGACTTGACAAATTTTCAAAAAAACGATATTATATCAGAACAAATGCCGCTGTAGCTCAGTTGGTAGAGCGGTGGACTGAAAATCCATATGTCGTTGGTTCGATTCCAACCGGTGGCAAAGTAGCGTCTTGCGACGCTACTTTTTTTATGCCTAACTGTTTTTTCCTTGTTTGAATCCCGCGTTGAAAACCTGCGCGATTACGTTCGCGATGCTCGCGTAGTTCACGTTTTTCGCGGCAAAAAGCGTCGTCAATTTTGTAACGACGCTTCCGATGTCGAGCGCGGAGGCATCGCTTCCGCTCGCGGCCTTTGTCGCGAACTGGCTGATTGCGCTTTGCAATGCGATGCTGGTAAGGGAATCTTTCAGGCTTGTCGCGGCATCTCCGGATGCCTTCGTGGTTTTCGCGCCGCTTGAGAGGGAAGAAAGCGCAGATTTCGCCGCGCTCTTTGCGATTGATGACAAAGCCGAAGACTTTGCGCTTGACGTGCTTTTTGTTGTGGCCATTTTTCAAACTCCTTGGAAATTCGGATTTTGCGCGAACCCGAATTTATTGAAAATATTCCACTTTTAATTTTATCCACGAATTTCAATCTTGTCAAATTTTATTTTTCGTGATACAATGAAAAAATGAGCATACACATAAACGCGCCCGATGGCGCAATCGCTCCTGCGGTGCTTCTGCCGGGCGACCCGCTCCGCGCGAAATACATTGCGGAGAATTTTTTGGAAAACGCAAAATGCTACAATGAAGTTCGCGGAATGTTCGGCTTCACGGGAAAATACAAGGGAATTCCTGTTTCCGTGCAGGGAACTGGAATGGGACAGCCTTCGATTTCGATTTACGCGAACGAGCTTTTTTCGTCCTACGGCGTGCAGACTGCAATCCGCGTTGGCACGTGCGGAGGACTTTCCGAAAAGACGAAAGTGCGCGACACGATAATCGTGAACGCGGCTTCGAGCGAATCGGCAATGCAGAACGGAAGGTTCGGCTCGCTGCACTACGCGCCCGCCGCGGATTTCGAGCTTCTCCTGCGCGCGCACGAGGCGGCGAAAAAACTCGGCATTCCGTTCCATGTCGGTCCGTGCGCTTCGAGCGACGCTTTTTATGACGAAAACGAAAATTGGAAGATTTGGGCGAAATACGGCGTGCTCGGCCTTGAAATGGAAGCCGCTGAATTGTACACGCTCGCCGCGAAATTCGGAAGGAAGGCTCTTTGCATTCTCACCGTCAGCGATCATCTTATTACGAATGAAATCACCACGGCGGAAGAGCGGCAGAAAACTTTCAACGACATGATAAACATAGCACTTGAAACAATTGCGAATGTTTGATATGATTGATAGGATATGGAAAACAAGGGAACAGATTTACTTGATTACGATGACGCGGATTTTAACACCATAATCGCGCCGGACATTTCTTTCGACGGAAAGATTGCCTTTAGCAAGCCTTTTTTGGTAAAAGGCAAAGTGAGCGGAAAGATTACGGCGCAAAGCGATTTGGTAGTGGATTCAGGCGCGGTCGTGAACGCCGACATACAGGCGGATCGAGTCTTGGTGCGCGGCTCGGTGAACGGGAACATAAACGCCACTTCGCTTGTTTTTTTGACTTCCACCGGATCGGTGAACGGCGACATTTCTTCGGCGCAAGTCGTTTTGGAACAAGGCGGAACGTTCACCGGCCGCTGCACGATGTTGGGGAAAAGCGATGAATAAAATTTTTTTCACAGTTTTCTTCGCGTTGACGTTTTCGGCTTTCGCGCAGGGACGCGACGCGTTGGCATTATACCGAGCAGGAAACTACGCAGAATCGATTCAAATTTGTGAAGACGAAATCAAGTCGAATCCCGCGAACCTTGATTCATACGTCGTGATGTGCTGGTCGCTCGTTGGAAACCGCGAGTATGCCCGCGCCGAACAAGTGGCATACGATGGGCTGAAGCTCAGTCGCTATGACATCCGCCTAATTGAAATTCTTGGCGAGGCGAAATTCTATCTCGGCAAAAACAACGATGCGTTGAAGCAGTTCCAAGATTACATCGCGAACGCGCCAGACAGAACAGGCGCACGGGTTGACACGGCTTATTATTTTATGGGCGAAATTTACATCCGTCAGGCGAAATTCCAGCATGCCGACATCGCGTTGAGCGCGGCCGTAAGAAAGCGGACGCAGGCGAGCACTTGGTGGACAAGGCTTGGTTACGCGCGAGAAATGGCAGGAAATTATTACGAGGCTCTCGCCGCCTACGAAGAATCGCTCAAGCTTGACCCGACAAGCACGGACGCGGAGAACGGAAAAAAGCGTGTTTCCGACCACCTCAGATAAATCCGAGAATTCGCCACACCTTTTCGCGCATTTCGAGACGCTTGGCTGCCGCCTTAATCAAATCGAAAGCGAGGGCGCGGCGGATTTTTTTTCTCAAGCAGGATTTCGCGTGGAAATGAGCGGCATTTCCGCGAACGATGCCACGGACGAAAAAATCTGCGTCTGCGTGCTGAACACTTGCGCCGTCACTACGAAAGCCGAGCAAAAGGCGCGGCGCATTATTCGCCTGCTTCTCAAAAAATTTCCCAACGCCGCAATTATCGTTACTGGCTGTTACGCCCAACTTTCGCCAAAAGAAATTCGTTCTGTTGATGAAAGGGTAGTGGCATTGCCCGGGCTTGCGAAAAGTTCGCTCCGCGAGATTCCCGAAAAAATTTTTGCCGCAAAAAATAATTCTTCCGCGCGAAATCCTTTTCCCAAAAATTTCATCGAAGAAATTTCAAACGGAAAGAAATTCTTGAGCGAAAATTCGAATGCCAAATCTTCATCGCAAAAAGGAATTCGCGA
>CAMWIU010000131.1 GCA_947174385.1 uncultured Treponema sp. | reverse complement strand
CCGCAAAGAAGCGAAAGTTCCGTTTGCATTTGCGCCAACTTTTCAAAATCCAATTCCTCGCAAGAATGAAGCGCGATATCGACGTCGCTTTTTTCGTTGAATTTTCCGTTCGCAAAAGAGCCGAATAAAATCACCGTGTCGATTTCGTCTTTTTGAGAAAAATATTTTTCCAAAATCGTCTTCATTTCTTCCATAATTTCAATTTTGTTTTTTGCTAATTTATCGAAGCGAATCCGTTTCTTGCGATTTCATCGACAAGTTCCGCGCCGCCAGTCCGCACGATTTTTCCCTTCGCGAGAATGTGCGTGTAGTCCACTTTGAGGCTTTCGAGAATTTTCGCCGAATGCGTTATTATCAAAAGCGCGCCGTCGTTCGCCTTTTTGTATTCTTCGATTCCGCGCGAGACAGTGCGCACGGCGTCAACGTCCAGTCCCGAATCCGTTTCGTCCAAAATCGCGAGCCTCGGCTTGAGCATGAGAAGCTGGAGAATCTCGCTTTTCTTGCGCTCGCCGCCCGAAAATCCCACGTTCAAATCGCGCGCGGCGTAAGACGAATCCATCGCCAAAAATTCCATCTGCGCCTTGAGTTCCTTTTGGAATTGGAAAAGCTTGACGCGCTCGCCGGTTTTCTGCGCAATCGCGCTTCGGATGAAATTCTCAAGCGAAATTCCCGGAACTTCGAGCGGATTTTGGAACGACATGAAAATGCCTTTTTTCGCGCGCGCCGCCGCGTCGCTTCCCGTGATGTCCTCGCCGTCGAAAAATATTTTTCCGCCCGAAAGAGTGTAGAGCGGATTTCCCATTATCGCGTTTCCGAGCGTGGATTTTCCCGCGCCGTTCGGACCCATTATGACATGAGTTTCGCCCGCGCCCACGCTGAGGCTCAAGCCTTCGAGGACTTGCTTTTCATCTATTTTTACGCCGATGTTGTTTACTTCGAGTAACGCCATACTTTTAGTATAATGAAAATTCGCAATAAAGGCAAGGGCGCGGCGAAATTTTGCGGAACACGATTTTTTCGTAGAAAAGCAAAATTTGTATAGTAAAATCCCGAAAAAAATTTCAAAAAAAGCGCGTTTTTTTCAAAACCCCACTTGACATACCCCCCCCCATTGATATAATAAGCCACCTTTTTTTTTCAACTTTTTCAGGAGACGAAATTATGAAATGTTCTTGCGGAAAAAAATTCTTCGCGCCCGCGCTTTTCGCGGCGGCAATCCTCGCTGCGACGGCTTTTGCTCTTTTCGCTTGTGGCGGTGGCGATTCAAGTTCGGGTGATTCGTATATTTCCGGCAATTTTGGAACAGGCGAGAGTGGAATTGGCGGCGGCGATAACACAGGCAATGAAGGCGAAAATCAAGGCGGTGAAAATGAAAATGAATCTGGTGGTAACGACGAGCAAACCGAAAAAATAGCTAATGTTAGTGATGTATTAAAATTAGTTATGGGAGAAAGTGAGTATAATAAAATATATAATGAATCAGGGAAGTTCGCACCTACAGAGATAACATTAACGGCACAAACCATAAAAGATGTAGGTAACAGTTTCTCTGGCCTTTCAACTTATATAGGTCAAGATAAAGAGAAAGACACAATATCTTCAGATCATCAGCAATTTATCAAAAATAATAAAAAGATTGTTGTCGCTCAAGCTAAAGGACTTATTAATATAACTAAATCTGGAAATAAATATACATTTAATTATGGTAGTAGTGAACTGTCAGTTAAATTTACAGGCGAGTTCAATCTTAGTAACTATTCATTACCAGACAATAATGGTAAAGGAGATTTTGATAATGCAACACTAACAAATAATGGTGAGAGTATATCTATTAATGTTCTTAATAACATAAGAGGTTCCTATTCTCCAAAATTAATATTTACAAATATACAAAAAGTCTTAGGAATAGAAGGAAGTAAAGCTGTATATGAATTATATAAAGATTATTCTGAAAAATTAGGAAATCTTAAAATAAAAGGAGATTTGGCATCAATTCCAGTTAATGGTAAAAACATAAGTGATAATAGTAGTAATTATACTCTATTCAATGATAATGATACAGCTAAATCTTCATCAGATACTTCTGTAAAATCTCTTACTATTAATGTAATGGTTCAAATGTATAACCAATTAGGTATTCAAAAGTTTTTAAATATGATAATATCTGGCACAGCAGAAGAGGCAACAGTAAATTGGAACTTAACTAATATAGTATTTGAAGGCGATATGAGTAAAATTAAAAATACAGGAAGTGATATTACAGGTATTGTATATTTTAATGATAAAGTATATAATGCTCCTGCACAAAATCTTAAAGGATTGCTAAAATTAAATAATATAGAAGGTGTGTCTGGTAGTACTTTAGGAGTTAGGTTTGCTAGTGCTAACTACAATGTTCTTGATGTTAGAGGTGTTAACACAAGTAGTATTAATTCTTATAATAAAGATGGTATACTTATAGGTGGTGGTTATGCTCATGCGATTTATTTTAGTGATTATTACAGTTCTTATAAAGATAATGAAACAAAAATTAAAGAACTTTGCCTTAAGTTTTCAAATAATCAGGCAGCAGGATTCATTAATGCTTATTTAGGAAATACTAGGGTTAACGGTGAAAGTTATTCTCAAACAAATTTAAATAAGGATTATTCTACAATAGGCGCAAAAACACCTAGATCTTTAAAGGAGTTTGAGGCTTTTGGAAATAACAATGAGTATAAATTTGAAAAGGCAGCAAGAGATACATATGATAATGATGAATTATCGGATTTTGATAAGAATAAACTTAATTTTGAGCCATACAGAATAGCTCAAACTAATAAAAGATGCTTTTCCTGCGTAGCGAAAAATCTTGTTTAGCGCAAGTGCATTGCAAAGCATTCCTTGTCAGAAAATCCGCGCGGCATTTTCGCGCGGATTTTTTTTGTATGAAAAATCGCAATGGATAAACGAGTTTTGGATAAAAAATTCAAATTTTTTATCCAAATAGTTGATGCCCATGTGCGTGAGCACAGAGTGAAATAATTTCCACTTACGCAATAAGCACAAAAAACTCAAATTTTTAAAGGTGCTTGATTCGCCATGCGCGTTAGCGCAGATTTAAATAATTTCCTATCAGAAACAACTATTTGGATAAAAAATCCAAATTTTTTATCCAAATAGTTGACAAACTTCCGCCTTTTCTGCTAAAATATCTTCTACGATTGTATAAAAAATAGCGAGGTTTAATTATGTACGTTCTTTTCGAATATAAGGGCAGGCAGTACAAGGCCGAAAAAGGCGCGCTTCTCCAGTTCGACAAATTGGAAGAAGAGAAGGGCGCGAAAATCGCCATCGACAAAGTTCTGCTCGTGAGCGACGGCGAAAAAATCAGCGTGGGAACGCCTTATGTCAGCGGCGCGAAAGTCAATGTCACTGTGGAAGATTCTTTCCGCGACAAAAAAGTTCTTGTTTTCAAATACAAGAGCAAGAAAGACTATCACCGCCTTCACGGACATCGCCAGCACTACACGAATGTCCGCGTTGACGAAATCATCACCGCGTAAATGACGAAAATCCTTCTCGCAAAAAAAGAAGGCGAATTGCGTTGCTCGGCGAGCGGACACGCGGGCTTTGCGGAAAAAGGCTCGGACATCGCTTGCGCGGCGGTCACGATTTTGTTGCGCACCGCGATGCAGTTTTTTTGCGGCGACGCTCAGATTGAGTTCGAAAGTTCCGTTCCTGCGCGTTCGAAGTCGGATTCAAAGGAAATTTCCCGTGGCGAACTTGCGTTTTCGGCGCGGGTGAAAGACGGCTTGGCGTTGGAAGAAAAATCCTCTGCCAAAATAAAAATCGAATCTTTGGCGGAATATCTTTCGCTTGGCTTTGAAAGCCTTCGCAAGGAATTTCCGCATAATGTAGAATATTGGGAGATATGATAAAAAGTTGCCTGAAATAGCGTCAACTTTTTATCATGACAAGTTTCCGTTGGAAACTTGCATATTGAATGCACATTCTCACTTTGTTGCGAATGTGCGTAAAAAGTCAATTGCAATTTTGAAAAATTACAATTGACTTTTTATGGGGGAAATAGAATGGGAAGAAGTAAAGGCGGAAGCGGCGCGAAAAACGGCCGCGATTCGAATCCGAAGAATTTGGGAATCAAGAAATTCGGCGGTGAATTTGTGACTGCCGGCTCAATCATCGTAAAGCAGCGCGGCACGAAATTCCATCCGGGAAAAAACACGAAACGCGCCGGCGACGACAGCATTTTCGCTGTGGCGGACGGAAACGTTCTTTTCCACGAGCGCAAGAACAGAAAGTACATTTCTGTCGTGGAAGCGTAGTCTCGTTTCTCAAAGTCTTGATGCCCGGTAAATTCTGCCGGGCATTTTTTTAATGCGGATATGATTCAGTTTGCGGACGAAGCGTTGATCGAAGTTTCCTCGGGCAAAGGCGGAAACGGCTGCATTTCGTTCAGGCGCGAAAAATACATTCCTCTCGGCGAACATTCCGGCGGCGACGGCGGCAAGGGCGGTGATGTCGTTTTCGCGGTGAAGCGAAACATGCGCACCCTTTTCAAATTGCGCCGCAATCCAATTTCTCGCGCGAAAAACGGCTCGGACGGAATGAGCTGGAACAAGCACGGAAAAAACGGCGAGGATTTGGTCGTTTTTGTGCCGCCTGGGACAAAAATTCGCGACGCGGAAACCGAAGAGCTTATTTTTGAATTCACTACGCAGGCGGAAGACGAACGCTTCGTTTTTTTGAAGGGCGGAAACGGCGGCTGGGGCAACATGCATTTCAAAACCCCGACGAACCAAGCGCCGAGAATCGCAAATCGCGGCGCGCCCGGCGAAACGCGAAGGCTTCGCGTCGAACTGAGCATCATGGCGGATGTCGGCTTGGTCGGCTTTCCGAACGCCGGAAAATCTTCGCTTTTGACCGCGTTCACGAACGCGCGCCCGAAAATCGCGCCTTATCCTTTTACGACGAAAATTCCGAATCTCGGAGTGTTGCGCGTGGACGACGAGCGCGACATAATAATCGCGGACATTCCTGGCATTATCGAAGGCGCGAGCGAAGGCGTGGGGCTTGGCACGAAATTTCTCAAGCACATTTCGCGCACGCAGTGTCTTCTTTTTATGATTGACGCTTCGGACGAAAATTCCCTTTCTGCATACGATACGCTTGTAAATGAAGTTTCCGCGTATTCCGAGGAACTTGCGAAAAAGCCGCGCCTCGTCCTTTGCAACAAAATCGATGTGGAAGGCGCAAAGGCTCGCGCCGACGAAATCGCGAAAAAGCTTCGCGCGGCAGACAACGAAATCCAAGTGATTCCTGTTTCCGTGCAGGAAAATTATGGAATGAAAAGCGCGAAAGACGCGATCATTGCCCTTGCGAACAGGGGAGATTCTCCTTCCGTGAAAAAGGCGAGCACGTTTTTGGCGGAACGCGAATCAATTGACGATGATGCGGATGTCCAATATCCGGGGAGCGAAAATTGAGAATAGCGATTTATGGCGGAAGTTTCAATCCGATTCACGTTGGACACTTGTCTTTGGCGGATGACGTCGCTACGACTTTGAACTACGATAAAATCCTTTTCGTGCCGACTTTTATCCCGCCGCACAAGCAGCTTTCGGCTTCCGTTTCTCCGATGAGCCGCATGGCGATGTTGGAGGCTGCGATTGCTGGCAACGAAAAATTCGAAATCGAGCCGTGCGAATTCCAACGCGGAGGAATTTCGTATACTATTGATACTGTGAAATTT
>CAMWIU010000130.1 GCA_947174385.1 uncultured Treponema sp. | reverse complement strand
AAGAGGCTCAAAAAAAACAAGAGGACTGTGAAATTTCTTCTGAAAAAACACAAGGGAAATTTGGAAGGAAAATTCGGCTTGATTTTGGGACAGGAAATCGCGGCGGAATTCGAAAAATGGAAAGATCCGGACGGTGTGGCGGAAATTTGCGACATAATCATCGCCAAGCGCAGGATTCTCGGAGAACGCCGCTCGATTGATTTTAACATGCCTCGCGGAGACTATGTTGGCGGAATGAATGCCCGTGGAAATTTTATGGATGTGGGCGATTCGTTCAAATGGCCGCATATTTTGTTTGACAATTTCATAGTTCCCGTTTCTTCAAGCGAAGTGCGCGCGCGGATCGCTTCGGGAAAAGGCTGGAGGTATTTGGTGCCGCCCGCAGTTTACGAATACATTGTCTCGAACAGGCTTTATGGATACAAGCAATAAGAGCGACTTGGCGGAAACTACCGAAAGCGTAAGAAAGTACGCCTTGGCCGCCGTGAGCGAAAGCCGCTACAGGCACAGCGTCCGCGTCGCAGAAACTTGCGCAAAATTGTGCCGACGCTATGGCCTTGACGAAAACATCGGCTATTTTTGTGGAATCGCGCACGACATTTGCAAAAATATGGAAGGTGACGTTCTTTTGAAAATCGCTTCGCGCGATGGATGCGAAATCGATGCGTTTGAAATGGAAAGGCCCGCGCTTTTGCATGGACGCGCCGCCGCCGTGAAGTTGCGCGAAGATTGGGGCGTTGCCGATGAGCGCGTGCTCGAAGCCGTCGCGAATCATACGTTCGGAAAAGTCGGAATGTGCGATTTGGCGAAGATTCTTTATGTCGCCGACAAAATTGAGCCCGGGCGCGAGCACATGACCGAAGAATATATGAAGCGGCTTTTGAAAATGGATTTGAACGAGATGACGCGCACCGTGGTAAAAGAAAGTATGGAATACCTCAAGGGCAGGGGAAAGGAAGCGAGCCGCCAGACTAAGGCGTTTTACAAAAGCCTCAAGAAAAAAGGAAAGAAAAATGCGACTTAGACTTAGACGCGAACAAAAAGGAATGATTTTCCTCGCTTTGATAATCTTGATCGTTATTTCGCTCATTGGAACATTCTATTTTTATATACGTGCCGATTCCATTCACGACAGGCTCAAAATTGATCCGGTGGTGAAATCGCTCGTGCTGGTGGAGGACGAAGGTCGGCTGCTTTTTGCCGATTTGTTTCTTTGCTATCCCGAATCCGGGCGCGGGGCTTTGGTTACGATTCCCGAGAACACTGGCGGCATCTACGATTCGCTGAAAGATGAGGACGGCTCTCGCGGACGTGTGGACAGGATCGACGAAGTTTATGCGGAAAAAGGGCTTGCTCCGTTCAAGGCGGAAGTCGAAAAGCTCGTGGATCAAAAAATCAGTTTTGTGCTGGAAATTTCTCTTTCGAATATGGAACGTCTCGCCGACCTTTTGGGCGGACTTTCCGTTTTCATTCCGTCTCCAATTGACGAGCGCGGTGAAAATGGCGAAACGTGGCTTTTGCCGAGCGGCTCTGTGCGGCTTTTGGGCGACAAGACCCGCGTCTATATGACATACCGCCTTCCCGACGAGAACGATTCTTCCGTGCGCGAGCGTCGGCAGACGATGGTTGTCGCGCTTCTTTCCGCGCTTAAGGAAAACAAGTCCGTAATTTTGGATAGGAAAAATTTCGCGGAATTTTCCTCGTGCTTTTCCACGAATTTGAGCCGAAAGTATTTCGCGGAATTTTTCGACATAATAACCGCGATTGATTACGAGCGAATCACTCAACTTGAGGTGACTGGGCTGAATCAAAATGTTGACGGCAAAATCCTTCTTTATCCGTTCCGAAACGGCGACTTCATAAAAGAAGTTGTGCGCCGCGCGGCGACTTCGATAATTTCATCCGCTGACAGGTCGAACGAACGCTCTTATGCCATTGAAATCCAAAATGGAACTCGCGTTCGCGGGCTTGCCCACAACACTCAAATTCTGCTGCAAGGCGCAGGCTTCGACGTGATAAACACAACGAACGCCCCGCGCGATGACTACGAGCAGACAGAAATCTTGGATTTGGTGGGAAACCAGGACGCGGCCAAGGCCATCGGCGATTTCATCCGTTGCACGAAAATCACGGAAATGTCCGTGGCGCAAGATGACAAGGATGTCGATGTTCCCAATTACGACTTCATATTGATTTTGGGAAGCGACTTCGACGGCCGATGGGTGCACGGCCAGCAATAATCATTCGCCTTGCGAGTCGATTTCGAGAATTTTTCCGGCCTTCCAAAGCTTTTCCAAGTCGTAGAAAGTGCGCGCTTCCTTTGACATAAGGTGCACGACGATCGTGCCCAAGTCAATCAGATTCCAGTCGTCGCCCGAAGGCAGCTTTTTGTTCGACTGGCGCGTTTCAAGCCCGTTTTCTTTTGCGAATTCGTTCACCTGCCTGAAAATTCCCTGCCAATGTGCGCTCGAGTTCACCGTCGCAATCACAAAATAGTCGGTCCAGCTGTTGAGTTCCGAAACATTTATGAGAACGGTGTCCGCGCCCTTTCCGTCTTGCACGAGCTGCGCGATTTTTCTTGCCAATTCTTCTGTTTTTTCCATAATTTCCTCGTTTTTATTTTTCTTCGTCGATTTTAATTTCAAAATCCGCGAAATTCTCGACGCTTTCATCGTCCTCAAAGTCGGTGAAAATGTCGCCCGTCAAGTCCGCTTCGTCGGTAAAAATTTTCGGAGAATCCATAAGTCAATTTTAAGGAAAATTCGCCTTTTGGTCAAGCCGCATTGTCCGCGCCGGCTCTTTTTCGCTTGTTCCAAATAAATCTTTTTTAAACCACTTGACAAAAAATAAAATCCCATTATAATTAATAAAGATATGTCGGATGGAATTTCTGTTGCTGCGCCGGCCAAAATCAATTTGGGCTTGCGCGTCCTCGAAAAAAGGCGCGACGGTTTCCACGGCATTCAAAGCATTTTTCAGACTGTCGGTTTGTGCGACGAACTTTTCGTAACGCCGCTTTCTGAAAAAAACGTCTGCCGCATAAATTGTGCGCAGATGGTGCTTCCAGAGAAAAACACTTTGAGCGCGGCTTACGAGGCGTGCGCGGAGATTTTTGGCGGAGACGTTCCCGGCGTGGAAGTGACGCTTGAAAAGCGCATTCCGTCTGGCGGCGGCTTGGGCGGCGGCTCTTCGGATGCGGCGGCTTTGATTTTCGCGCTGAAAAGGCTTGGCGTTGGGATTTCGGAAGACGCGGCGTATAAAATTGCATCGAAGGTCGGAAGCGACGTGTTTTTTTTCTTGAAATGCGAAGGTCGCGAAAATTTCGCGGCTTTGGTTCAGGGCAGGGGAGAAATTGTTGAGCCGATTTTGCCCCGCGATGACTTGCGTTGGATTTTGGTTTTTCCAGGTGTTTCCTCTTCGACGCCTCGGGCTTACGCTCGAATCGATGAAAAGCGCGCCTGCGAAAAAAATGACGATATAGATAGAAATGCGATAGATTTTGAGGCTTGCGATTTAGAAAAAATTTATAGGAGGCCTATCAAAGACTGGAAGTTTTCGAATGATTTTACTTCTGTAGTGGCCGAAGAATATCAGGAAATAAGGCGCGCGCTGGATGACGTTAAGTCCACGGGTGCTTTGTTTTGCGATATGTCAGGCTCGGGCTCTACGGTTTTTGGCGTGTACGAAGATGCGTCGCATCTTTGGGCGGCAAATCAGCAGTTGTCCGGCAAATGGAAAACAGTATCTTTGTAAGGAGAAGCTTATGCAAATTACAGAGTTGCGCATACGCAAGGTTACAGGCGAAGGAAAACTCCGCGCCTATGTAACAATTACATTCGATAACTGCTTTGTTGTACATAATGTAAAAATTATCGAAGGGAAAGATGGATTGTTCGTGGCGATGCCCAGCAAAAAAACTGCGAACGGCGAGTACAAGGATGTCGCGCATCCAATCAGTCCCGAATTCCGCGCTGAAATCCAAAACAAGATTTTGGATGAATACAACGCGGGACATGTAATGGAAGCGTCTTCCTCTGCGGAGTGAGCGCTTTTGATGGAGGCTTTTTTGAGCCTCCGCTTTTAAATTGTAATTCTTTGGGACATCGGCAAGTGGTAAGCCAACGGCTTTTGGTGCCGTCATTCCCCAGGTTCGAATCCTGGTGTCCCAGTTTTGCCGCCTTTTATTCCAAGGGGCGGATAAAGTAGTTTAAAGTTATTCTACGAATCTTTTTTAGAGGAGCCTAAAATGGAACAGCTTGTGATTAACGCGAAAGCCCGCACGACGACGGGAAAGGCGGAGGCGAAAAGGATGCGCAAACAGGGTGTTTTGCCCGCTGTTTTGTACAATTCCGAAGGAAAGTCGTTCATGGTTCAAGTGAACGAAGTCGAATTCAACAAAGTGTGGCGAAGCATCACTTCTTCCACGCTCATCACGTTGAATTTGGACGGCACAAACCATGACGTGTTCATCAAGGACACCGAATACAATATCCGCAATGACAAGGTTTTGCACGCGGACTTCTACGAGCCGGCGGCGGACAAAGCTGTCGTGTTCAGATTGCCCGTGCATTGCGTGGGAACTCCTGCGGGCGTTCTCAAAGGCGGCTTCCTTTTGAAGAGGCTTCCGCAAATTACGGTGAAGGCCGTTGCAAAAAAAATCCCCGCGCGCGTCGAGGCGGACATTTCCGCAATCAATATCGGCGAAAGTTTCTGCGTAAAAGACTTGAAATTGGGCGAGGGTGTTGCGATTATCGAAAGCCCTGACTCAAAACTTGCGAGCGTCGTTCCTTCAAGATAATCGCTGATATAAGTGCCGCGCGTTTTGCAAAATTTGTTTTTGGAATGCGCGGCATAAATTTGTTTGATGAATTTAGACGTAGCGGCGTTTGAAAAATCTGTTTGCGATTCTTTAAAAAATCTTCTCATGCAATGCTCGCGAAGCCTTGACGATGTGAATTGCATCGGCGTGGCAGTTTCTGGCGGCGCGGATTCGGTTTGCCTTTTGAGCGCGCTCGCAAGCGGCTTTGAAAATTCCTGCGACATTTCCAAAAAGTTCGTCTGCATCACTGTGGATCATTCGATTCGTCCGAATGGCGAAGGAGCCGCCGATGCGGATTTCGTAAAAAATTTCTGCGAAAAAATCGGCGTTCGCTGCGTGGCAAAAAAAATTCCTGAAGGCGAAGTTTTTAAGGCAGCGGCGGCGCGCGCGCGTGGAATTGAGGAAGCGGCGCGTTTTTTGCGCTACGAGGCGTTCGAGGAAGCGGCGGCGCAAACCGGCGCGGAATTCGTCTGCCTTGCGCACAACAAAAACGACGCGCTTGAAACGCTTTTGATGCGATTTTTGCAAGGCTCGGCTGCGGCGGGAATTTCGCCTGTCCGGGGAAAATATTTGCGCCCGCTTTTGCAGACCGAGCGCGAAAAAATAGAAGAATATTTGCGCGAAAAAAAAATCGCATGGCGCACGGATTCTACGAACGCCTGCGAAAAATATCTGCGCAATAAAATCCGTTTGAAACTGATTCCGTTTTTAAAAGAAAATTTCGCGGGCTTTGAAAACGCGGTTTTGCGCGGCGGCGAAAAGCTTTCTTTGCAAAATGCCGCAATCGAAGATTTCGCTTTGAAATGCAAGGACGATTTTTTTCCTGCGGAAATTTCGAAAGTTCCGCAAAAAGAAATTTGTTTTTCCGCCGAAAAATTTTCAGGGCTTCCGCTCGCGATTCGACAGGAATTGATTTTCGAAGCGATGGCGCGTTTGGGCGCGGAAGGGCGCGTGCCTTATGGC
>CAMWIU010000129.1 GCA_947174385.1 uncultured Treponema sp. | reverse complement strand
ATGCGGTTTTTCTACTTTTTATGATATTTTATGAAAATTATGCATTATTTCGCAAAAAATGTCAAGCGGAAACAAAACAAAAAATTCGCGGTTTTCTGAAAATTCGAATTTCAAGATTTGCTTCTTTTCCGCAGCGCATCTTCCATTTTTCGAAAAACTGTGATACAATGAAAGCATGAACGAAGTTTTTAAATTGATGGAAAAAAGCAAGATAATTCCTGTGACGACAATCGCGGACGAAGAATGCGCCGCGCCTCTTGCCCACGCGCTTTTCGAGGGCGGAATAAAAATCATCGAAATCACTTACAGGACGGCGGCTGCGTCAAAGGCGATTTCGGCTGTGAGCGCGAATTGCCCGGAAATCCTTGCGGGCGCAGGCACTGTGACAGAAATCTCGCAGGCGAAGGAAGCGATCGCTTGCGGCGCGAAATTCATCGTAAGTCCCGGAACAAATATTGAAATCGTGGACTATTGCAAAGAACGCGGCATCGCGGTGATTCCCGGCGTTGCCACTCCCACGGAAATCGCGCGCGCAGTTTTGGAAGGATGCGAAGTGCTGAAATTCTTTCCGGCGGAACTTTTCGGTGGTCCTGATTTTTTGGACGCGATGCACGGTCCGTTCCCGCAAACCAAATTCATTCCGACCGGCGGAATAAGCGCGCAAAACGCGCCGCTTTATTTGAAAAAGCAGAACGTGCTCGCAGTGGGCGGAAGCTGGCTTGTAAAAAAAGAATTCATCGACGCGCGCAACTGGAGCGCAATCACCGAAGAAGCGAAAAAGGCTTCCGCAATAGCCCGCGCGTAGAACATCACGCGCCGTGATAATTTATCAGCGTCGTGACGTGGTCGCCTTCGAGAGCTTTTTCATAGTTCAAATCGGGAAGCCCGATTACGCCGAAAAAGTCCGTGACGATTCCGCCGCCTTGCTCGATGATATTTTTCGCGGCCTTCAAAGTTCCGCCCGTGGCGATGAGATCGTCCACGACAAGATAATTTTTTCCCGCCTGAATGTCCGCCTTGTGAACTTCGATTTGCGCCGTTCCGTATTCAAGCGCGTATGAGCACGAATAAGTTTCGCCCGGAAGTTTTCCTTTTTTCCGAATGAGAATCTGCGGAATTCCCAAGCGTTCTGCAAAAGGAGAAGCGAACAAAAATCCGCGCGATTCGATTCCTGCCACCGCGTCGATTTTTTTGTCCTTGTAAATTTCTGCCATCCTGTCGATGCAAAATCGGAACGCCTCGGGATTTACGAGGATGCTCGTGATGTCGTAGAAGAGGATTCCCTTTTTTGGAAAATCCGGCACGCGCCGAATGGCTTTGTCAAGAAGTTCAATTCCGTCCATAAAAATATTTTACAACAAAGCAGAAATTTTGTCAAAGGAAAAAGCGAATGCGAGCTTCAAGAAAAGACGGCGCATTTGCAACAGCCGCATTTTTCAACGCTTGCAATTTGAATGAATTCGTGTTAAACTTTTGCAACGAGTCGCAACGCGGAATTTCAGCAAGGCTGATTTTTTATTGGAGATTTTTATGGAAGAAAAAAATGAAAGGATTGCCAAAAGAAACAACGAATTCTTTTCGTCGTTCGGCTTTAAATGCATAATCGTTTTCGCATTGGTTTTGATTTTCCAAATTCCGATGATTTTCATCAGGAATCTAATCAACGACCGCATTCATTACCACAGAGAATCGGAATCATCGATTCTCATTCCGAAAGGCGGCGAGCCGAAGCTCCAAGGCGTGATTGTCGCAATTCCTTACGAAACAATTTCAATCGTAAAGTATACGAACGGAGAGCGAGAGCGTAAAGTCGAAAAGAATTATATTTGCGTCACGCCGGAAACTTTCACAGCGCAAACTGAAATCAAGCCAGAAATGCTCAGGCGCGGAATTTTCGAGCTGCCTGTTTTCAATTGCGACGTGCATGCAAGCGGCGCATTTTCGCAAATCGAAGAAGATTACCTTTCCATTATAAAGGACAGTTCGGAATCTGAACAACTCGTAAAATTCGAAGACGCGATTTTACTGGTGGGAGTATCAAACAAAAAAATCCTGACAAGCCTTCCTGAAATAAAAGCGGGCGGCGAAATTCTGCGGCAGTCTATTTTCGAGCCACACGTCCCGAACCCTTTTAAAGAAACGATTTTCTATGACTTGGGCGCACGCGCGAAAAGCGGATTCGAATTTGAAATGACCGCGAAAATCCAAGGCGGAAAGACATTCTCGCTCACTCCGCACGCGGCCGAAAACAAATTTGTCGTGCGTTCGGATTGGAAAACTCCGGGATTTAGCGGAGGCTGGCTTCCCACCGAGCGAAAAATCGGAGAAAACGGCTTCAGCGCGGAATGGAACATTCCGGGTCTCTCCACGGATTTCCCGAAAATATGGCTTTCAAACTCATACAGCATAGGACCCGACAGCGTAAGCGTATCGTTTTTCCAAAGCGTGGACAATTACCAAAAAACCACACGAAGCGCGAAGTATTCGATATTGTTTTTGCTGATTCCTTTCATCGCGCTTTTGGTATTCGAAATTTTTTCCAAAGTGAAAATCCATCCGATTCAATACGTCTTGATCGGTCTCGCGAACGTCGTGTTCTACCTGCTTTTGCTTTCGATTTCCGAACACATTCCGTTCAACGCGACGTATTGGATTGCAAGCGCGGCGATTTCGGCTCTGACGCTTTTTTACGGCGCGGCAATTTTCAACAAATTCGCTTACGGCGTTTTTTTCGCTGCGGTGAATTTCATTTGCTATATTTTTCTGTTCGGAACTTTGCAGGCGGAAGACTACGCGCTTTTGTTGGGAAGCGTGGGAATTTTCGCGGTGGTCGCCGCGCTCATGATTCTTACGCGCAAGATTGACTGGTACAAATTGAATTAGCTTTCCAAAGTGTCTTTTTCGCCGTATTCCGCGAACGCCTTGGAAATTTTCGCATGCTGAATCAGCTCGAGCGTCTTGCGCCTCTGCCTGTAAAGGCGGATTTCGCCCATCGCGCTCGCGCCACCAAGCACTCGCAAAACTTCTCCATGTCCGCGCGTCATGCAATATTCCTTGACAATCATTTCCGAAGCGTCGCAAAAAACGTCAATGTCAAGGATGTACTTTTTGCTGTTGAGGCTCACCGACCAATGGAGTTCCTCTGTTCCCGAATTTGAAGGAGTGCGGACACAGCTCCAAATCGAAGTGAATTTTTTGATTTTTTTTCCTTTGCCGAACGAATATTCATCGCCCATGAATTTCGCCGACGAAGCGCAGTTTCCGTCAAATTCGCCTTCCACCGCGAATCCGGAATCCGGCATCGGTCTTCCCGTGAAAACGCTCGTAAGGCGCGGGCAGCTTATGTGCACGAACGGAAACGGAATGTCGCTTCCCCAAATTTTGTCGGTGTAGCCAAAACTGCTTCCGGGCGAAACTACATATTCAACGCCGTCAAAATTCACCGTTCCCGAAAATTCCGTGTAGATTCCCGTGGCGAACCATGCGACATTGTTTTTCGAAATGACAGGCTTCGTGTCAAAAACGCGCTTGTATTTCAAATCCCAAACCATTCTTCCCGCATCGCTTTTTGGCTGAGGATTTTTTATGAGATCGTTTTTTGTGACAGTGAGCGAGCCTGAAAGGTCGCTGTCGGAAAAAACGCATTCTCCCACTTTCACATCGAAGCAGCTTTTTTGCAGAATGAATTCGTCGCATGGAAAACATTTCGCCAAAGCCCGCGGCCTGCGTCCCAAAATTCCCGCGCGAACGCAACAATAACTTGGAACGGTTTGCGAATAAGATGGTTGTGTGTCTAAATTGCCGGAAAGAGCGGCCTGCAAATCCGAATCGTCCAATTTTTCAACATGCGATTCGTAGACGACAGTTTCTTGCGGGCTAACGGCGGGATTCAAGACAGAAAGTTCGATGAAAAAATTGCGTTCGTCTCCGCTTGCGCGGTTTACAGCGTTGAAAACATAACGCCACCTGTCAAAGCCGCATTTTCGCAGAGAGCCTTTTAATTTATACTCGTTTCTTTTTAACGCCTTTTTCGAAACGGACATCGCCGCACCACCCTTTTTTCTATAAAATCATTATCGGAAAAAAAGGAAATTTTGTTTACAAAAAAAAACGCGAAGAACGCGCTTTAGCCTAAAAGTTTGTCCAGCGCGCGCGAAATGTCATCCTGATTTGTGAAATTTTCGTCAAGGAATTCATAGGCACTTGCGGCATCACGCTGCGCATGTTCGTACCAAATCGTGTAAAGTTCCTGCGAAAAATCGTTGCCTAAAAAAGGCGCGCCTTGTATATCGGAAAGAAGCATTCGTATGAATTCTATGCACTTTGACATTTTTTTGTCCATATTTTCCCCACCACAAAAAAATTTCCTACTTCAAAATTATATCTCAATTTTATGAAAATTGCTAGAGCATTTTTCATTTTTTTGCAAAATAACTACGCGCTTCGATTTTTGCCGCATCGAGCGCAAAAGCCTTTTGGCGGCAGAACGAATGTCGTCCGATGTAATTGTCTTTAAAATCCGAATCTGCTCCAATTTTTCGGAATTGTCGAGCAAATAAAGCTGCCGCAAAAATGCAGCCGTTCCCCTGCCCGAAGGAGTCTTCGGCTGGATTTCGCCGCTGTAAGTTCCCGTGACGGCTTTTTCCACGCTCTCGGAATCGAACTGCGTCCGCGCGATTTCCTCAAGGCATTCGCCTAGCGCGTCAAGACTTTTCTGCGGATTCGGATCGCGGTAAGTGCAAAGCGTGAAAGTCTCGTCTATGCTGTCGCTCGTGGCGAACGCGCCATAGGCTCCGCCTTCCATGCGAAGCTTTTGCCAAAGCGCGCCGCTCGTGAGAATGTGCGCCAAGACTTTTTCCGCCACCGCTTCGCGAGTTCCGTATTTCGAAGCGCGAAAATTGAGCGCGCAAAATCCCACCATGGAATGCGCGAAAATAGCCTCGTCGCTCGCGGAGTTCACATTCTCGATGTCCGTGAGTTCGAAGAATTGCGAATCCGAAGACTTGAATTTTTTTTCGGGAGATTTCAGATTCAATTCCAGCGCGAATTTTTTCACAGCGTCCAAAGCGAGCGGAAGCGTAGCCTCGTCCGCGCAAACGTGAAGCAACGCGCCGGAAGCGAAAACTTTTTTCGCGATGAATTTCATTTTTTGAATCGTGCCGTCAATGTCGGCGCAAATTTTCCGAAGCGTGAAAATCTGGCAAAGCCCGCCCCAAATTTCTTCGATCGCGCTTTCGCGGCTTGAGCGGCATTCGGCGCGCGAAGATGCCACCAAATGTCCCGCAGGCAAAACCGAGCTTTCAAGCTCGTTCAGCATTTCCTGCGCCAAAGTCGCCACGCGCTTTTTGTCGTCGAAGTTCGCGCCGAGAATGCAGTCGCGCATCAAGGCGAAACTTTCGTCGATTTTCGTGTCGAGCATTTTTATCTTGCAAAAAAGCCATTGTCTTCCTGCGAACGCGGCATTTTTTTCGAGCATTTTTTTCGCGCCCGCGCTTTTCGGACACGAATTGGAAAAGGCCGTCGTGCTGAACGCGCCGCAAGTTTTCGCGACAAGGCGCGAGGCTTCGTCCCAGCGGATTTCACCCCAACCCAATTCGTTGAGGACGTAGGCGAAAAAAGGAATGTATGGAAAAATCTCAGGCGCGAAAACGTCCATCGGAAAAGCGGCCGTCGCGTAGACGATTCCGTTCGTATTTTCGCGGCTCA
The DNA here is from genome assembly GCA_947174385.1 of uncultured Treponema sp. GTDB lineage: Bacteria > Spirochaetota > Spirochaetia > Treponematales > Treponemataceae > Treponema_D. Next base: position 122 of record CAMWIU010000129.1, on the reverse strand, counting down.
CGAAAAGCGGCACGTCATTTTTTCCGACGCGAATTTTCGTCCGGCGGATTTTCAATTTTTCGTCGAAGACTTTCAAATCTTTCGGGCGAATGTGCGGAAGGCACGAAAGCTCTTCGCAGGAA
>CAMWIU010000128.1 GCA_947174385.1 uncultured Treponema sp. | reverse complement strand
AAAATCTGCGGGAAAAGATTTTCGGCGTAAAACGCCGGCAAGAAAAAGAAAAAAATAAAATTCAATTTGCGAAAAAATTTCATATCTTTATTTTAGCACAAATAATTTTTTGTGGAAAGCGGCGGCAGAATGCGTCGGTGTTTGTTGATTCCCTTTACAAAGATTGATTTTCTAACTTCGTAAGTTTTCTTAATTTTTGTTTGTGATTACGACAAAAATCTAAAAACCTATTGACAGTGCCTGCAAGTTTTTGTATCACACAGAGGGGGATGTTGTTCGAAAATTATTGAAAAAAAATATCAAAAAAAATCAAATTTTTCAAAAAAAGCACTTGACATACCCCCCCCCAATACATGATAAAATAGCTCATCAATTTTTTCTTAAGGAGTTGTAATATGAAAAAAACAGCTGTTATCGTTTCATTGCTTCTTGCCGCGTTTGTGGTAGGATGTACTACTACCAGCCCTGGTCTTGCATCAGGAGCTGGAACAGCAAATGCAATTCACGGTGAATTGTCTTGCAATTATCTGTTTGGTATTTTCCCGATGGGTAAGGATAAGCCCGAATTCACCATCGCCAACGCCGCAGAGCAAGCTAACATCAAGCACATTGCTACTGTCGATTTCAAAAAGAAAAGCATTCTTGGTGTTTGGGTTACCCGTACAATTATGATTACTGGTAACTAAGGCAAGAACTAACGTAGTATGACAAGCCTAAAAGCGGTTGTTTCGCCGAGTAAACTTGTCCATTTATGAGAATAACATACCTCGATGCTTGCGTCGAGGTATGTTGATTTTTATCATTATGAAGAAAATTATTTTAGTATTATGTATAATCGTGGCTTTTGACTGCGTCTCATGCCAATCAGGACGTACTCCTGTCATCGGCGCATGGGAAGCGAATGTTTCTATGCAATCTGAACTTGATTCGACGGTTGAAACCATTCCTGCCGCTACGCTCCTCACAGAGCAACATATTGTTTGGACATTCCTCGACGACAAGACGTTCACTTGGTTTGTTGAGCAACGCGTGACCGACATTTCGTTTGCGGAGCCATTTGAGAACGAAACTGAATCGAAAGAAGCGTTCGTCAAACAGTTTACCAAAACGCTTTCGTTTTCTGGCTCGTATCATCAGTTTCCGCGGGCATTGTATGTTGCCGTGGAAAAAGCGCAAGAAAAAATTGATGATAACTATGTCGATTTTGAGCCGCCAAGCGATTTTGAACAACGCGATCTTCCGTATGAAATCGCGGGAGACACATTGGTTTTGGACGGCATCACCTATAATCGCATGATTGAATAGCAAATTATAGTACCGCCGAATTTCTGCTGGACGATGCGCTGAATCCGCCTCGAATCTTACGGATGAAAAAATCGAAGAACTGGAATTCTGCGCGAAAAGGAATTCTGCGCAAAACGCCGCCGCAAAAACGAATAAAATAAAATTCAATTTGCGAAAAAATTTCATAGCCCAATTTTTGCACAAATAATTTTTTGTGGAAAGCGGCGCAAGCAGTGTTTGTCCACTTGAAACTCGTGCGAACAAAAATCATGCGCTTGAAATGCGTTCAAAGAAAATTTTTAAGCAATTTGTCTATTTCTTTTTCAAAATTTCGTATGATTTCATTTTTTATTTTTTGAAGCATTTTTTTATTTGGCGCAATTTTTTGTCTTTTCGCCTCTTTTTCTTCAAAAAACAATGTCTGCGGAGCAACATTCAGCGCACTTGCAATTTTTTCTATTGTGGAAAGCTTTGGAACATTTTTGTAAGTTTCCATCGAGCCGATATAACTTGTCGAAGTTTCGCACAATTCCGCTAGCTTTTCTTGAGAAATGCTTTTTTCTTTACGAATTCTTTTTATATTTTCAATCACAATTCGTTCTAAACTCATATATCAATTTTGATACAATTTTTTATTTATTGTTATTGCACTTTTTGGTATAATTTGTTATGCTAATTTTAATATAATAAAAAGGCGTGCTAAAATTAAAATGATTTTTTCAACTTATAAATTTATATTTGTTTTTCTTCCGATTGTGTTTGCATCGTATTGGGTTTTAACCCGAATGAAATTCTTTACGCTGGCAAAATTGGTTTTGGTTTTTGCCTCGCTTTGGTTTTATATGCAGGGAAGTGCGCGATTTTTTCCGTACTTTTGCATCAGCATTTTTGGAAATTACGTTCTCGGGAATTCTCTTTGTGCCCTCAAAGGCGATGACAAAAAAATCGCAATCGAAAAGAAAATAATTTTATTTCTTGGCATTCTTGGAAATGTCGCGCTGCTCGGCTACTATAAATATGATAATTTTATTTTGCGCAACATCAATTTTATTTTTGGAACGGATTTTCAAATGCGAGGCACTTCGCTTCCGATTGGAATTTCATTTTTTACTTTTCAGCTAATCGCATTTTTGGTGGACTCATACAAAGATTCTTCAAAGGAATACACGGTTTTAAATTATCTTTTATTCATAACATTTTTTCCGCAATTGATTGTCGGCCCTATTGTGCATCACAGCGAAATCGTTCCGCAATTTGAATCGGACGACAAAAAGAAATTCAACACGGAAAACCTAAAGTGCGGAATAATTCTTTTTGTCATAGGGTGTGCGAAAAAATTGATTTTAGCAGACCCGCTCACACAAAGCGCGCAAAATTTTTTCATCTCGCTCACGGCGGAAAATATTCCAGGCTTTTTGGAATCTTGGTTTTATTCAATTGAATATACGATTTCATATTACTTTGATCTTTCGGGTTACGCAGATATGGCGATTGGGCTTGGGCTTATGTTCAATATCGTTCTTCCTGAAAATTTCAATTCGCCGTACAAGGCAAGGAATTTTCAAGACTATTGGCGCAGGTGGCACATTACGCTTTCAAGATTTTTGGGCGACTATATTTTTAAAAGCGTGTTTCGTAAAAAAAGCAAAATCCGAAATTATTATGTTGCTACAATCATTACTTTTTTGGTTTCGGGATTTTGGCACGGCGCGGGCTGGCGATTTGGGCTTTGGGGAATGTTGAATGGAATTTTCGTTTGCATGGCTTCGTTTATGAAAAGGAAAAATTTAGCGTTGCCTGCTCCTTTTGCCTACGCTTTTACCGCTTTGGGCGTAGTTGTTCTGCGCGCGCTTTTTGTTTTGGATTCGCTTCGCAGCGGATTTCCGATTTTCATTGGAATGGCGAATTTCAAGAATATTTTTTCGCAGAACTTCTTTCAAGCAGTGATGGCGTTGGACGGCAAAAAATTATTGTTCGTGGCAATTCTGATTTGTTGGTTTGCGCCAACTTCAAAAATTATCACGGATAAATTCAAGGCAAAAAGAATTTCCGCGATGGCGGCAGGCGCATTGTTCGCAGTCTGCATTTTGCTGATGAACAACACGGTTTCAGATTTTTTGTATTTTCAATTTTAGGAGGCAAAAATGTCTTTCAAAAAATGGCTTTCGCTTTTCTTGACATCATTTTTCATCATAATAGGCGGCGTGTACTTTGTGAATTTTTTGATTGACCAAAGCGGATTTTTTAGGCCGAAATACTATTTGGAAACAATTCCCGCCGGAAGCCAAAGAAGGACGAAGCCTTCGTTCATCGCGAGCAATCCAGAAAAATTTTCTTGTGTAATAATCGGTGGTTCGAACGCTGGATTTTTAAGAACGAAAACTGTTCAAGAACTCACGGGTCAATCCTGCTTCAACAGTTACGTTACAAGCGGATTTTTCGGCGACTATCTTTGCCTTGTGAATTTTTACACAAAGACAATGCCAAACTTGAACGAAATAATTTTAAACATCAGCAACAATGAAATCGAATTCGAACATAATACAAAAAAGCATGACTACATGGCTATGCCAATCTATCTTTGCAAAAAAATCGAATTAGTTCCATTGCTAAAATCGCTATCAAAAATTCCGTCCATAAAAACAATTATAAATTTGTTAAGAAAAAATCCAAAGCAAGGTGCGTCCAGCGATACGGAATTTGGAGAACAGCCGCACGATGAATTGTATGACGAAGAGCAAATGAAAAAAGCCGTTCTTGAAGCCAACGGCAATTTTCACGATCGCATACAAAATCTCTGCACAACGGAAAAACGCAATCTTCCGTATTTGAAGCAAAGCCTTGCGGAACTGCAAGAAATAAAAAATATTTGCGATTCGCGCGGAATAAAACTTACGGTGATGATTGGCGCGGTTTTCATTTCAAAAAAAGAATGGTTTGAATCAAATGAGTTTTATGATTGGCTTCGAGAAATTTCGCAAATTACAGAATTCTATGATTTCAGTGGCTTCAACGAAATCAATTTAAATCCATACAATTTTTTCGACGCGAATCATTTCAACAAAAATCTTGGTGACAAAATGTTGCGGATAATTTATGGTGCGGAAGAGTTTCAAAATTTTGGCGAAAAAATCACTCGGGCAAATATCGAATCTTATCTTGAACGGCGCAGAACGGATTATGAAAAAGTCAAAGAAGAATTCGAAAATACCGGAACGATAAAATTATTCGACAAATCGCATTCAAGTTACGTGGAATAAAAGCAAAGCAATTTTCTATAAATAAACACTTGAAACTCGTGTGTTTTTTTTGTAAAATAAATTACAAAAATTTGCAAGGAAATTGCTTCGCAAATTCGTGGCAATTTTTCTTGCCTTAAAGTATTCAAGGAGAAATTATGAAAAAGATTTTTGGGATTTTTGCGGGCGCGGCTTTGGTGGCGGCACTTTTTTCTTGCGCACCGGCACAAAAGAATTTCATCATTGCGACTGGCGGAACAAGCGGAACTTACTATCCGTTCGGCGGCGCGATCGCGAACATTTGGAACACGAAAGTTGAAAACATGAATGTCACGGCGCAGGCCACGGGCGCGAGCGCGGAAAACTTGCGTTTGATAAGCAAGGGCGACGCGGAATTCGCCACGGTGCAAAACGACGTTATGGACTACGCCTACAACGGCACTGATATGTTTTCGGAGCCTCTCCCAAATCTTGCGGTAATCGGCACGATGTACGAAGAAGTCATTCAGATTGCGGCGCGAGTGGACAGCGGAATCCGCACGATTTCGGATCTTCGCGGAAAACGTGTTTCCATCGGCGATGCGGGAAGCGGCGTGGAATTCAATGCCAAGCAGATTTTGGAAGGCTACGGAATCACGTTCGACGACATCAAAAAATCGAACCTTTCGTTCAAAGAATCGGGCGAAGGTTTGCAGAATGGCACTCTCGACGCTTGCTTCGTGACGGCTGGCGTTCCAAACGCGGCGTTGCAGGAATTAGCGTTTACAAACGGCCTTGTCCTCATTCCGGTGAATGGCGCGGAAGCCGATTCAATTTGCGCAAAATACGGATTCTACACAAAAACCGTGATTCCCGGCGGAACATACAAAGGCACGGATTCGGACACCGACGCACTCGCCATTAAATGCACGATTGCCGTAAATTCCAAGCTCGACGACGACACGGTTTACGAAATGACGAAAGCACTTTTTGAAAACCTTGCCGAATTGGGACAAGCGCATGCCAAAGGAAAGGAAGTGAGCGCGGAAAAAGCGGTAACAGGAATCAGCGTTCCGTTCCATCCGGGAGCTGCGAAATATTTCAAAGAAATTGGCGCGTTGAAATAATTCCGATTTGTTGCGAAATTTTCTAAAGCCAAAAAGTGCGGCGGCTTTTTCATAGTTGCCGCGCTTTTGTTCGCCGTCTGCTTGCCGACACAAAAAGTTCTCGCCATCACAAGCACGAACGAAAGTTCTCAAAAAATATTTTCCAAATCGGCGTTGAATGGATTTTGCATTTCGTATACGCATTCGGTGAACAAAGGGCGGGTGCGCGATTTTTTCCGCGTTGAAGGCAATCGCCTGAAAATCTTTCGAACCGAATTTCCAAGTTACGGCGCGGGAA
>CAMWIU010000127.1 GCA_947174385.1 uncultured Treponema sp. | reverse complement strand
TTCTTGCGGTGGGAATCTTGGCGCGGCACTCGCTTGAAATTGACGGAAAAGAATTTTTTTTGGAAGATTTTTTCGCGCCGCAAACAAGGCTTGAATTTCAAATAAAAAGAATTTCTTGCGCGGAATTGTTTTTTGCAAAAATAAAAAAGCGGATTTTATAAATTGCAAAATGCGTTCGTGAAATTGATATTTCGCAAACGCATTTTATTTGGAGAAAAAATGGACAAAGAAAAAACGAATGACCCCACGACCGAAGGCGCGGTTGTGGACAACATCCTGCCCACTTCCAACGAAAGCGACTTGCGCGAATTGATGGGCGAACTTGACCGCGAGCATGCTTATCGCGAGCACAATTGTTGGCGGCAGCACGTTACTATTGTAGTTTCTGTGCTGTTCTGCCTGTTCCAACTTTATGCCACGCTCACTGGCTCGATTACGGCGCAAATTTTGCGGGCGACGCATTTGGCGTTCGTGCAACTTTTGGCGTTCCTGCTTTTTCCTCCCACGAAAAAATCGCCGCGCAACACGCTTCCTTGGTATGATGTGGTCTTGGGAATTTTGGGCGCGGCTTGCTGGCTTTACATCGTGGTGAATTTCCAAAGCATCGTGCGGCGCACTGGCGCATATGTTCCGTTCGACATCGCCGTGGGAATCGTGGGTATTCTGATTTTGTTCGAAAGCTGCCGAAGAATCGTCGGAATCCCGATTTTGATAATTGCCGCGGCGTTCATTTTGTACGCGCTTTGCGGACGCTATATGCCGGGATTTTTGAATCATCGCGGCTACAAGATTTCGCGCGTCGTGACGCACCTTTTTTACAACACCGAAGGAATCATGGGAATCCCGATTGGCGCGTGCTCGACGTTCATATTCCTTTTCATTTTGTTCGGCGCATTACTTGAAAAAACCGGAATCGGACAATTTTTCATCGAAATCTGCAACGCGCTCGCGGGCGGTGCGAGCGGAGGTCCTGCGAAAGTGGCGGTTTTGACGAGCGCGCTTTTGGGCACGGTGAGCGGAAGCTCTGTGAGCAACACTGTTGGCTCTGGAAGTTTCACAATTCCGATGATGAAAAAATTGGGCTACAAAGGCGAGTTCGCGGGCGCGGTGGAAGCCGCAGCCTCGACCGGCGGACAGCTCATGCCGCCAATCATGGGAGCCGCCGCGTTTTTGATGGCGGAAAGTTTGGGGCTTCCTTACATCACGATTGTAAAGGCCGCGATAATTCCTGCGATTTTGTATTTCACGGGAATTTTTATGACGGTACATCTCGAAGCGCACAAGCTCGGACTAAAAGGGCTTCCCCGCGAAGAGCTTCCGAAATTCCTTCCGCTGCTTTTGAAGCGCGGCTATATGATTTTGCCGCTCGTCGTGATTGTGGCGTTTTTGTGCATGGGACGCACGGCGGTTTACGCGGCTTTGATGGGAATCCTCGCATGCCTTCTCATCGGACTTGCCACTTCCGTTGTGGACATAATTCAAGGCAATCCGCCGAAGTTCACGATGAAAGACATTGTGGAAGTGATGACGGCCGCCGCACGAAACATAATCAGCGTGGCGATTGCCTGCGCGATGGCAGGAATAATAATCGGAATTGTTACGCTCACTGGAATCGGCTTGAAATTCGGCGCGGGCCTAATTAGCATAAGCGGCGGAGTCGCATTCATCACGCTTTTTTTGACGATGGTTTCTTCGATAATTTTGGGAATGGGCGCGCCGACTACCGCAAACTATTTGATTACTTCCACAATCACAGCAGGCGCGATAATCTCGCTTGGCTTCGAGCCGCTTGCGGCGCACCTTTTCGCGTTTTACTTTGGAATCATCGCAGACATCACGCCGCCAGTCGCGCTCGCCGCAATTGCAGGAGCCGCAATCGCAAAGGCAAAGCCCATCAAGACGGCCTTGAACGCAACGAAGCTCGCAATCGGCGCATTCATAATTCCATACATTTTCGTCTACAATCCGCAAATGCTGATGATAAACACGACAGTTTGGGGCGCGCTGCCGATTTGCATCACGGCGTTAATCGGAATGTTCGCATTGAGCGCGGCGTTGGAAGGATATTGCTTTAGGCGCGAGAGCATTTTGGAACGAGTGATTTTCGCAGCGGCGGGAATCATGTGCATTTTGCCAACGCATTCGACCGACATTGTTGGAATCGCGATTTTGGCGGCGTTGATTGGATTCCAATTGATAATGAAAAAAAAGGACGCGCTCAAAACGCAAAACTGAAATTCGAATTGAAAAAACAAGCATAAAAAATCGGCGCGACTTTGCGCCGATTTTTTGTGAATTAAAATAATTCGTGCGGAGGTTTCATTCTTCGCCGCTCGCATCGATATTTGTTGCTTCTTCTACTTTTTGTTCAGCCCATTTTTTGAACTCGTCCATTTTCGTTGAATGCACTTCTCGAAGCACACGCAGAAGATTTTCATGGTCGGCGAATTTTATCGGCTGCCTTCCGCCCGTAGTTTGAAACGGAAGAAATTTAATCACTCTATTCCATTTCGCATTCAAATCGGGATCGCGCTTTCTGAGCTTTTTGATGTAATCTTTCGCGTCCTTTCCATCGCGCAACGCGGTAACGACATCGGGCACGCAAAAATAAAACTTGCCTTTTTTTTCGTTGAGCGCGGTGCGGATTTCGTGCCCTTCGAAAATTTCCACTTTGTTCTTCGTGCTAATTTGCGGAACAGCAATCCTAATTTTTTTGGTCTCGTCATTCATGGCGAATCTCCATTTTGTAAAATTATAATCCCTCATCGCTCCATTTGTCAACCCCTCCCCGCAAAAAAATTCAAAACGGATTTGCGATGAAGCGAATGCGAAATGTTTTGATTTGTGCGGGGATTTTGCATTCGAGCGGCTTTGTAAAAATTCTCATTCTTTAAAATGCGAGTCAATGTATGCGATGAAATCTTTTTTGTTCACGCGTGATTTGTTTTTCGAATACCATTCGTAACTTTCGCGCAAGCCTTGTTTCATTTCCGTCAAGTCGCCCAAGATTTCTTGTTGATTGCGCACGTCCAAAAAATATTCATAATCATAAAACGGAAAATAATTTCGCTGCGGAGTTTCATCATTCACTTGCACGAAATTTGGAGTTTTTCCTGCCGCCGCGAAGCAAAGCGAAACCCATTCGCGCGCGGAAATCGCGTTTGTGTTTCCGACATTCAAAATGTGATTTTCCGGATTTTTTTCAAGAATTGCTTCGAACATTCGGCACAAGTCGCGGACATTGAAAAATTGCAATTTCATTTTTCCTTGTCGCGGCAAATAAAATTTTCGGTTTAAATCAGCGCATTCAAAAACGAACGCCTCGCGATAAATGTTATTGCCGATGCCGTACAAATATGGCGGCCTTACTACGTAAGCATCGTGAAATCGTTCGAGCAGAATTTTTTCTGCGGCAATTTTATCCGTTCCATAATCGAGCCAAAAAGAATTTTTCCCGACTGTTTGATTTTCGCAAAAAGGCTGAGAGTTAGTTTCAGGGTAAACCGCGCTGGAAGAAAGAAAAATGTATTTATGGAATTTCACGCCCGAATCAAGAAGGGAAAGAATGTCTCGATCATTGTATGCCGTGATGTCAAGAATAAAATCAAAATAAATTCCATGCAGTTTTTTCTCGAGCGAATTTCTGTCCGCGCGAATCAAAGTGCAATTTTCAACTTGCGGCTTCGTTCCACGATTCAGGACAAAAACTTCGTGACCAAGTTCGGAAAAATATTGCGCCGTAAATTGACTTACGAAAACTGTTCCGCCTGTTACGAGAATTTTCATTTTCCAAATCGCGCATCCAAAATTTTTTTGAATGCGCTTCCTTCTTTGTTCAATTCTTTTGAGCCGCGCGTGATTTTGCAAAGCGACATATTGAATTTTTCCGCGATTTTTCTTTGCGGAGTTCCGCTGTAAAGTTCTTTTACGGAAAGCCAGCGTTTTGAAAAATCGAGCCGCTCCGGAGACGTGCAAAGACATTCCAAAAAATCCCGCACGGAATTTTTGTTTTCACACGCGGCGAGTATCGAACAGATTTCATCGAAACTGTCTGAAAAAAGTTTTTCCTGCGTTTCTATCATCAGTAACAGAATAAATCAAATTCGATTTTTTGTCAAACGCTATATTCGCGCTTTTGAATGCATATTTTAGTGATTAAAAAAATTTCAAAAAAAATAGTAGTATAAATTGACATACTAAAATAATTTGAACTAAACTTCTTACCATGAAAAACAAAATCAAAGGCAACGCGCCGCAATCGTTTTTGAAAACCGTTTTGCAAATCGCAATACCAGTTTCTCTTCAAGCACTGATCGCGAATTCGCTTGGAATGGTTGACCAAATCATGATTGGGCAACTTGGCGAAGTGTGCGTCACGGCGGTGGGCTTGGGCGGAAGACCTTGCTTCATTTTGATTTACGCGCTCGGCGGAATCTGCGCGGCCGCTTCGATTTTTGCAAGCCAGGCAGAAGGCGCGGGCGATCGGGCAAAGCATTCAAAAATAATGCGAGCCGCAATCGTGGGATGCTTTCTTTGCGTCGTGCCATTTTTTATTTTCTCGTTTTTCTTCCCATCGTTCACGCTAAAATTTTTCACTTCCGATTCCGCCGTGATTCAAAAAGGCTCGGATTATTTGAAAATCGTTTCCGTAAGTTATTTCGCGGAAATCATTTTGATGTCCGCTTCGGCAATTCTGCGGGCAACGGGAAATGCGAAAGTGCCGCTTGTCACGGGATTCATTTCCGTCGCGACCAACACCGCGCTGAACGCGATTTTAATTTTCGGGCATTTTGGATTTCCAGCGATGGGCGAGCGCGGAGCGGCATTTGCCACGGTGATCGCGCGTTTTTTGGAAGCGGCGATTTTGATAATTTTCATGGTTGCAAAAAATCATCCCGCTTCAATCGAAAAGGCGTTCGGCGCAAAATGCGAAAAATCATTTTTGCGAAATTTTTTCATAACGGCACTTCCCGCAATCGGAAATGAACTTTTGTGGGCGATTGGCGATGCGGCGTACTCTGCGATATACGGCCATTTGGGAACATTTTCGCTTGCCGCGATGACGCTCACTTTTCCAGTGCAAGGACTTTCCGTCGGATTTTTTTCAGGACTTTCCGCATCGGCGGCAATCATCATCGGAAACAATCTCGGCGCGGCGCAATTTGATGACGCATATAAAAACTCATGGCATCTCATAAAATATTCTGTTTTCGGCTGTGTTGTCATCTCGACATTTTTGTGCTTTGCGAGCGGATTTTATGTAAATCTCTACGAAGTTGACTACGCGGTGAAAATCGTTGCGCGCGATTTGCTCTTGATTTTTTCGGCGTATCTTCCAGTCAAAGTTTTGAACATGGTTGTGGGAAGCGGAATCATTCGAAGCGGCGGCGAAACAAAATACACGCTTTTTTTAGATGTCGTCGGCACTTACGCAATTGGACTTCCGCTCGCGCTGATTTCAGCGTTCGTGTTCAGGCTTCCAATGCAAGCGGTCTATGCGATTTTGTCGATAGAAGAAATTTGGCGGCTTGCAATGGGATTTCGCCGCGTGAAGATGAAAAAATGGATAAAACAAGTTTACGCAAAAAATAGTAGCACAAATTGACATACTAAAATATTTTTTGTATCATAAAACTATGAACGAAGAACTTGTTTTGAATTTGCAAAGTTTGGGATTTTCAAAATTGGAAGCGGAAGTGTACGTTTCGCTTGTGCAAGGAAAAAGCATGAGCGGCTACGCGATCGCAAAAGTTTTGAACAAAACCCGCCCCGCAGTTTACAACGCATTGGACAATTTGCTCGAAAAAGGATTCGTGAATTTTGTTCGGAGAAAAAACGGCACGGAATACGTCGCCGTTGAACCCGAACTTTTGCTTTCGGATATTTCGCGAAAAGTGACCGGGGCGGCAGGAAACGCGAGGAAAATTTTCAAAGAATTGGAATCAAAAAAAATCGCGCCGCGTTTTGAAAACATTGAAGGAAAATCAAATTTACT
>CAMWIU010000126.1 GCA_947174385.1 uncultured Treponema sp. | reverse complement strand
GATCTATTACGAGCGTTTTTAATGATTGAAAGCGCTCGTTTTTAATAGTCTATTACGTAGGTTTTTAACAGTCCATAACGGAGGTTTTCAATCATTGAAAATCGCATGTTTTGCGTTCCATAAAGCACTCTGCCAATGATTGATTTTCTTGCTTCGTAAGTCTTTTTAATTTTTACTTGTAATTATGGCACACTCCCAAAAACACTATTGCAAAATTTCGCGCGATTCGATATAATAAAATTTTGATATGGACAACAAAGCATTTCTTGTTCTCGCGAACGGACTCGTATTTGAAGGAAAAAGTTTTGGCGCGCAAAAATGCGCCGTGGGCGAAACTGTTTTTGCAACCGGAATGACTGGCTATTTAGAAACGCTAACCGACCCAAGTTATTTTGGACAAATCATAACCCAAACTTTTCCGCTCGTCGGAAATTACGGAATTATCGAAGACGATTTTGAAAGCGCGAAAATTCATGCGCGCGCTTACATTGTTCGTTCGTGGTGCGAAAGTCCGAGCAATTTTCGCGGCGAAAAAAATCTCGACGAATTTTTGAAGGCGAACGGAATTCCTGGACTTTACGGAATTGACACGAGGCGGCTTACAAAAATTTTGCGTGAAGCCGGCGTGATGAACGGAATGATAATTTGCGGAGAAAGTGACGAAGCAAAATCCGCGCTGACCGCGCTCGAAAATCCGAACGAAAAAGAAAAGCTTTTGCAAAAAATAAAATCATACAAAATCGAAAATGCCGTGCAAAGCGTTTCGCTTGATTGCACGAAAATCGAAAAATCCGCCGAAAAAGTTTTTGCCGAAAGCGCGGCGTATCGCGCAGTTCCAATCCGAACGGACGGCACGAAAATAAATGACGCGCAAGAAGCGATGCGCGGAGGCAAAGGAAAAAAAGTCGTGCTTTGGGATTTCGGCGCGAAAGGAAACATTCGCCGCGAACTTTTAAAACGCGGGCTCGAAGTGGAAACCGTGGAATGTGGCGCGACTGCGGAAAAAATTCTCGCGATGAATCCCGACGGAATCATGCTTTCAAATGGCCCGGGCGATCCTGCCGAAAATTCGCAAATCATAAACGAAATCAAAAAACTTTCCGAAAGCGGAAAGCCGATTTTTGGAATTTGTTTGGGACACCAAATGCTCGCACTTGCGCGCGGCGCAAAAACTACAAAATTGAAATACGGACATCGCGGCGCGAATCAGCCTGTGAAGCAGCTTTCCACCGGCCGCGTTTACATTTCAAGCCAAAATCACGGCTACGCCGTTGACAACGAAAGTTTGCCGCGCGGTGCGAATTTGAGTTTCGTAAACACAAACGACGGCACTTGCGAAGGAATTGAGTACACGGACATTCCTGCGTTCAGCGTGCAGTTTCATCCCGAAGCAAGCGGCGGTCCACTCGACACGAATTTTTTGTTTGATGAATTCGTCGCACGAATTAACAAAAAATAATTTCGAATCAAAATAGTTGCGAGCCAGTTTTTGCAACTCCTTGGCTTGCAAAAACTGGCTCGCACAAATAAAAAAGCATCCTGAAAATTTAGATTTTCTAGGATGCTTTTTTGATGAATCTTCTTTATACCGGAGAAGAGACTTGAACTCTTACGAAGTTGCCCTCAATAGATTTTGAGTCTATCGTGTCTACCATTCCACCACTCCGGCGTACTTTTATTTTATAACATTCGAAAAAAAAAAGCAAGTAGTTCGCGAAATTATTTTACTTTTGAATACAAATCCGCCATTTCATCGCGCCACGAAATTGTTTCGTTTCTGTCTTCCCATTCAATGACTTTTTCGATTCTAAAATCTTTTGCATCACGCGCATTCGTGTAACTGACGACGGCGAATCGACCTTGACCAATGTAAGCCACTTGCTGCCCAGCGCGCGGATTTTCCGAAGCGCGAAGCTTTTCCAAAACGCAATCAAAATGCATCGGAAGTCCCGTGGATTTGTCGGCGATGGCTTCAGAAATGTCTGCGATGGATTTTCCGCAAGCGGGACAAACATTTTCGCGCGCCTTGAATTCGCGGATTGCGTTTTCGTTCTCGGCAATTTCTTCCGCATTTTCCGCATGAAAAAAACGCCTTGGCTCGCCGCGCGATCGACTTTCATTCCAATTCTTTCCGCGCGTTCGATTTCGTCTTTCGTTTCTTCCCATAATTTCATCCAAAGAAAATTAGTATTCTTCTGAATTTAACTGCAATTCTTCGGAATTGTCAATAAGGTTTTTGCTCAAAATGTAGGCGATTCGATTGATTGCGTTGTCAAGATAATTCACGTCGTGAATTTTCGTGCGCAACTCCAAAAGACGCGGGGGAAGATTTTCTATTTCTTGGTCATAATTTTTCTGAACGTCTAACTCTAAAAAAGTGCTCATTTCTAATTTTCCGAAAATGCGTTTTCAATAAGATAGACTGGCGCAACGCCCGGCATATCCACCACAACCGCGTCAAAGCGCACGATGTTGTTATTATATTTTCGATGATTTTGCAGAAAACATTTAGCACTTTCTATGATTCTTCGGCGTTTTGTAGAATTCAATTCGTGCGCGAGCATTTCGAAATTTCCGCCGGGAAGAGTTTTCACTTCCGCAAAAATCAAGGTCTCATCTTTCTGCGCAACTATGTCGATTTCGCCACGTTTGGAGCGGAAATTTCTTGCCACGATTTCGAAACCGCGCTCGCGATAAAATTGCGCCGCCCGTTCTTCGCCGGCATTACCGATGATTTTCGTGCCTTTCATTTTTTCTCCTGTGAAAAATCCAAACGCGAAATTAAAATGCAATTTAAAAAAATCCGCTATTTTAAAACTACATTTTTGAATTCGTATTCGACTTTTTTGAAATACAAATTCTTGAACGGATGAATGTCCATCGCGTTTGCGATCCAGCCGCCGACCATTCGCAAGTCGATTATGTTGCAAGTTACGGGATGACTTATCGGAATCACTTCGCCGCTGGAAAGAAGAATGTCTTCGGCTTTCGACAAAAGCGCGTTGTGCTCGCGCGCATCGTTGGTGAACGCCGCCTCGTCGAGCAAAGCGTCGAATTCATTGTCGCGCCATTTTGAATCGTTCATTGAAGAATCGCCGCGAAATAATTCCAAGAATGCAAGCGGATCGGCGAAATCGCCAATCCAAGTGTAAAGGAACAAATCGGCTTTTGTTGATGCGATCGAAGTCAAATAAATTTGCACGGGAATTTTCAGCGTCTTCAATTCCACGCCGATTTCCTTAAGTGGGGCGCGCAAAATTTCCGCGCGGTTTATCATGTATTCGTTGTCGGGAATCGCGAAAATTAGTTCGAGCGTTTCATCGGAAATGCCCGCTTTTTTCTTCGCGCTTTCAATCATCAATTTTGCTTCGTCGATGTCGGTGTAGTCCAAATCTTCGGGGCTTGTGTAACCGGCCGAAGGGCAGACCAAAGTTTTCGCAGGAAACATGCTTTCGCCGCGCAACTGATTCCACGGAATCGCGGTGAGCACGGCGTTGCGAAATTCTGGATTGCTCCAAATCGGAGAATCATTTTTGAAAAATAAATATTCCGTTCCGAATTCCGCCGAAAGTTGAATCGCCCTTTTGTTGAGAATTCTTTTCATTTCGGCAGGACCGCTCACCCAATCCGCCGCGCCGATGTTGAATGCGTGGGATTGCGCTTCGGTATCGTCCGTAAAATTCACTGTGATTTGCGGAATGTGAACTTGCTCGGCGTTCCAATAATTTGGATTTTTTTTGAGAATCAATTTGAAAGGCGTTACGCTTTCCACATAATACGCGCCGCTCGCGCTTGAATCTTGCGGCACGGCGGAAAACGCGTGATGGCATAAAATTTTGTTAAAGTGGCTTGTGGGTTTTACGAGCTCAACGCTGAGTTTGTTTCCCAAAACGTTTATTGCCACGTCACTTCGTTTGGCTTGTCCAAGGCGAAATTCGCGCGCGCCTTTTATCACATCCAAAAGCGAAGAATAATACGCGCTTTTGTTCGCAATCAAATCAAGCCAAGAATCTTTTATTGTTTGCGCGTCAATGATTTTTCCGCTCGAAGTTTTCGCGCCTTCACGAATCGTAAAAGTCCAGCGAAGTTTGTCGCGCGAAATTCTGTATTCTTGTGCCAAAGCATTGTCCGGCTCAAGCGTGGCTGCGTTGTAGGAAAACAATCCTTCGTAAACGCTGTTCAAAATTTGCGCTTCAAAAACATACGCGCTCGTGTGCGGATTGAGATTCAAATTTGTGAGCGAATGATACATCACGAATTCGCGCTGAAGTTCGGAATCAATTTCGTCCTCTTTGAAATTTTGTTCAGGCTGAAATTGCGCGAAAAGATTTTCCGCCAAAAATGCGAAAATTAAAAATGCGAAAATCGCTTTGAAAAATTTATTCTGAAATTCCAAGTTTTTTCATTTGCTCCTGTTCTTCGACGTGAGAAATATAGTCAGCGAGATATTGACTTGTGTTTATAGCACTGTTGCTGAGCGCAGTCAATTCCATTGAAAGGCCTTTTATTTTCGGGCGGATTTCGGGCGGCGATGAATTCTTAAAATATGTGTCGAAGCCCTTCAAAATCTGCGCGATGTTTTTCATCTCAGAAATTTGCTTGGTCAAAAATTCCATAACTTTTTTTTCATCGGCAGAAAGCAATCTTTTGTAGCCCGGGCTTGTCCTGAGCGAAAACGCATTGTAAAAATTCATTCGCTTTTGCAAGTCGGCGCAAAATGGATTGAATTCAATTTTTTCTTTCCTCTGCGCCCCAGTAGATTTTTCGACAATCGTAATTTCATAAGTTACGGGTTTTTCCGAAATGCCGAACGCCTTGCGCAGCGCATGCAAAAATTTCGCGAATCCAGAATTCGCCTGCATTTGAATCAATTGATTGTTTTCGGAAAGCTTGGCGCAAATTGTCTGCAACGGCGTGCTGAACGCGCACAATGATTGCGCCGTATTCATCAGCAATTCTCGCGGATCAATTTCCTTGGTTTTCTTTTTTTTCTCCGTTTTGGGAATCGCGAGTTTTTTCAAAAGAGCGTCTTGCAATTTTTCTTTGCCCGCATCCTGATCTTCTTTTATCACTTCTTCGACAAGCTGAGTATAAAATGGGAGCGTCTTTGCAAAAACCACGGGAAAAGTTTTTTTGATTTGATTCATTTCCTCGCCGGCGGATTTAAACGCTTTGTCTTCATCGAACTTGGCGTGCATAAAAACATCTTTACGGATTTTTCCTTTATAATATTCCTTTTCAAAATCCGCCAAATCCTTCAACGCCACATCCAATTCCGCTATACTTTTTTGGCATTTTGAAACGGTGTCGCTGATTGCGCTGTTGGTGAGCGCGTCGGCATTGCGCCGCATTTCGTTAACCATTTCCGCAAGTCCGCGCGTGTTCGGCGAATTGCTGTTTGGCGAAAGATTATTCCACGAAAACACGTTGTTGAAATCCAGCAACTTTTTCAGTTCTGTAATCGAAATGTGTTCCACCGAAAATTTATAGTAAGTGCAAATCCAATCCAGCATCGTCTCGTATTCGGCAAAGCGAACTCCGATAATATGAGCGCGGTCGGTTTCAGCATATTGAGAATTATCCGGCGATTTGATTCCAGAAATTTTCTGATCGAGCCTGTACGGATCTTCCTTGATGAGAGATTTTTTTATCATCAAATCGTAAAAGTTTCTCACGCAAGTGTGCATCAAACGATAGTTGTCCAAAATTTTCGGCATCACATTTTCATCGTACCATTGCGCGCGCGCGTCGATTGCTTCCAGAACTTTTTGTGAAAATTCAATTGGGTTCGCCATATTTCAATTTATCGGCAAAATTTAAAGAAAATTTTAGCGTTTTTATATTTTGCGCAAATTTCCGAAAAAAACGCCGCCCACAAAATGCAGGCAAAGTAAACAAGCGAGTGTTTTTCGCAAAAAAAATATCGCACGCGATGAGCGCGCCCACTTGATCTTGCATAAGCGCGATGAGCGGCGAAACCACAATCGTAACGCCCGAAAAAATCA
>CAMWIU010000125.1 GCA_947174385.1 uncultured Treponema sp. | reverse complement strand
AGTGGGCGGAGTACGACACGATACTCATCGGCTATCCCAACTGGTGGGCGAGCATCCCCATGCCAATTGCCACGTTCCTTGAGAGCCACGACTTTTCGGGCAAACGGATTCTGCCGTTCTGCTCGCACGGCGGCGGACGCTTCGGCCAGAGTCTCACCGCAATCGCCAAACTCGCCCCGCGCGCCCAGATTGCCGAAGGACTTTCCGTGCACTATTCCGGCGGCGCGTCGCTCCCCAAGGACGTGGAAGCGTGGCTGCGCAAGACCGGCGCGAAGTGACAGGAGGGGGGGGGCGAAGGAAACCGCGCGGGCGATGTTTTCCCCGTCCGCCTTTCCGAAATTCCCCTTTTCCTTACCTATGCCTAAAATGCATATTTTTGAATAACAAACAAAGTATTTGACATAACTCGTTTTTCTCTGCTAAAATCAATTCATAAAGCATTTTTTTGTCGGGAGAAAATTTATGAAAAAATTATTTTTTGCAATTGCATTTGGATTTTTCTTTTGCGGGGCTTTTTGCTTTTCGAAAGAGCGGGCGGTGAAAATTTCCGTTGGCGGCATGGAACTTGAAGGCGTGATTTTCGACACGGATTTGGCGGACGAAATCGCGGCGAAATTTCCGCTTTCGGTTTCGATGGTCGGCTTCGGCGGCCGCGAGTATTACGGCGCGATTCCGTTCACACCGAAAAATGCGGATGGCGGACAATTGCGTTTTGACGATGGCGACATCACGTATTGCGCCACGAACAACACGCTTGCGATTTTCTATGCCCAGACTGACCGTCCCAATTTGACCATGCGCGTCATTCCGATCGGGCGCGTCACTTCGGATTTGGCGGCGTTCAAAAAATCCGGCGCAAGGGAAAAAATTACATTTTCGTTTGAAAAATGAAATTGCATTTTTGCAAAATCACTTTTGACATTTTAATTTAGGAGAAAAGTATGAAAAAAATTGTTTGGACAATGGCGGCGATGCTGCTGTTTGGATTTGCGTTCGCGCAGACGAAAGACGCTTCGCAAAAAAATTTGGGCACGACGAAAATTGACATTTCGAAATTGCGGAATGCCACGCAGGACAAGGACGCGCCCGCAGTTTATTTTTCGCGCGAAATTTCTTCTGCGAGCATTCTCAAATTGTACAAGGCGACCGGGCGGGCGCTCAAAGGGAAAATCGCGCTCAAAGTGATTTTCGAAGGCAGGAACACGCAGTACCTCGACCCCGCGCTGCTTTCCGACCTTGTAAAAGATACGAACGGAACTTTCATCGACTCGACTTATTTCACAGCTCCTCGCGGAACTCCGGACGGCTCGCTTGCAATGGCGAAGGAGCACGGTTGGGACAAAGTCGCGCCCTGCGAAATCATCGACGCGAACGGCGACATGGATTTGCCTGTGTGCGGCGGAAACGTCCTCAAATATTTCCGCGTGGGAAATGGCTTTGCAAAATATGACGGCGCGATTGCGATTATGCTTTTTAAGCCGCATTATCTTCCGCAGTACGACGGAATCACGAAGGCCGTTTCGATTCCGTTTGGCTCGCGCAGCGGAAAGGCGATTCTTCATTCGGGCGGCAAAAAGGAAACGCCTTATTATCCTGGCAACGATGAAGAGCAATTCAAACTTGCGGTGGCCGACGCGACCAAGGCCGTGAACGAATCGAAGCCGTGGGTTTACATCAATGTCTTGGCGGACATCTGCGTTGACGACAGTTGCCGCGATGCGAAGCCGCTTGGCAATATCGGCGTTTTGGCTTCCACCGATCCAGTGGCGATTGACCGCGCGGCGTGCGACATGACGTTCGGGCAGGGAAGTGATGCCGAAGCCGCGGCATGGGAAAAGTTGCACGGAGTGGACACCGTTCTGAACGCGGCGGAAAAAATCGGCGCGGGCAAGCAGCGATATCGAATCTTGGAAATACGATAATTCGTTTCGCATGGACGGACATTTTAAGTTTGCGAAAAAATGTTTGTGCGAACTTTTATTTGTGTGCGTCGAAACTTGCTTGACGCGCACGTAAAAATTGAGTTACAATTTTAAAAATTGCATTGAAATTTTTTAGGGGGAAGAAATGAAAAAAATTATTTTGACGATTGCATTGACTTTTGCAATGTGCATGATGGCGAGCGCGAAAAGCGTCGTGATTTATTTTTCTGCGGAATCTGGCACGACTCGCGCGGTTGCCGAGCAAATCGCGAAAATCACTGGGAGCGACATTTTGGAAATCAAGCCGAAAGTCGCCTACACCAAGGCCGACTTGAATTGGCGCGATTCGAATTCGCGGACGACGAAAGAATGCCACAATTTGGCGACGGTTCGTCCTGAAATGGCGGAGACTCTTGACATCTCAGGCTACGACACGGTTTACATCGGCTATCCGATTTGGTGGGGCGAAGCGCCGAACATTTTGTACACGTTCGTCGAAGGCGCGGATTTCAGCGGAAAGACAGTCTATCCGTTTTGTACTTCCGGCTCAAGCGGAGTGGGCGCGAGCGCGAAAAATCTCGCCAAAAAAGCGCACGGCGAATGGAAAAGCGGCAAACGTTTTACACGCAGCGTGAGCGAATCTGAAGTGAAAGGCTGGAAATAGTTTTTGAAGCCTCCGTTAATGCTTTGCTTCGCGAGTTTTGGTAGCAAGCCAACTGCTTGCGCACAAAACTCGTTAGCAAGGCTTTGCCTTGCGACCAGACGCTAGTACCAACGGAAGCGAAAATTTTTGTTCCTCTTGGAAAGGCCACTCACAACAATTTTTCGTTCGTGCATTATGTGCGGCGGCTACAGCCTTTTTTCAACTTATTTTATTTTTTTCCAAACTTCGCCATGCAACTGCCATGCGTTTTTATCAAATTCGGTTTGGCAAAATTTCAGCGAAGTCGGTGCGAAGAAAAAATCATTTTCATTGCAAAAAGCATTTTTTAAATCCCGCGCGATTTTGCTTGCATCAAGAAAAAAATCTTCCAGAGAAAAATCATTTTTGAATTGCGTTGCGCAGGGGAGGGGCGCGAAAATTTTGCTTTGTGGCAATTCGATTTCGCACGGAAAAAAAAATGCATTGCCCTTTTTTTTTATTTTGTAAATCGAGATTTTTTTCATCGAAAGAAAATCTTCCCGCGAAAAATTTTCTTCGAGAACGCAAATCAGCGGCGCAGTGAAAAATATTTTTTCTTTTTTCGGCACGTCCGAATTTTGCGCGCGGTTTGAAAAAAACTTTTTGCGTTCGTCCACAAGGCGAAGTGTTTGGGAGGGATTGAGTTTTATTGCGTTCAATTTGATTCTCCGCTATTTTTCAGTGTCTTGCAAACTTCCAGCATTTTCAAAAATTGGAATTTCTGAAAATGTTGGAAGTGCGGCTTTTGCGAAACACTTCAGACAACAAAAATCATTCTTTTGCCAATAAACGCTCGATTACATTTGCCGCCTCGTCGAGTTCCGGCACTTCAAGGCTTTCGATGTCGCCCGAATCCACCGCCGCCGAAGTTTCCGGCCGCATCGGAATTCGCGCCAAAACCGGCAAATTGTAATTCTTCGCAATCGCCTCGATATTGCTTTTTCCGAAAACGTAAATTTCCTTTGAGCAATCTGGGCACTTGACGTAACTCATGTTTTCGATGAGACCGAGAATCGGGATGTTCATCATGTTCGCCATTTTCACG
Source organism: uncultured Treponema sp. (assembly GCA_947174385.1). Lineage (GTDB taxonomy): Bacteria > Spirochaetota > Spirochaetia > Treponematales > Treponemataceae > Treponema_D. The sequence goes on along the minus strand of CAMWIU010000125.1, from coordinate 2,437 downwards.
GCTTTTTCCACGATGACGCGAACGAGTTGCTGTGGCGACGAAACGACGATGATTCCGTCAATCGGAAGCGACTGGAAAACCGTAAGCGGAACGTCGCCTGTTCCGGGCGGCATGTCCACGAACATAAAATCCACGTCCTTCCAAATTACGTCCGCCCAAAATTGTTTTACCGCGCCAGAAATTACAGGACCGCGCCAAACCACAGGATCGTTTTCATTTTGCAAAAGGAAATTCATCGACATAAGTTGGATTCCGCTCGCAGTGACGACGGGCTGCAAAACTTCCTTTCCTTCAACAACGTCGGCGCGCTTGTCGCTTTCGCCGAAACTTTCCGGAATGGAAGGGCCTGTGATGTCCGCGTCCAAAATCGCCGAACGGTAGCCCATCTTCGTCATCTTGCAGGCGAGAAGGCTCGTCACGAGCGACTTTCCCACGCCGCCTTTTCCGCTTATGATTCCGATGACTTTTTTTATTTTGCTTTCAGCGTTTGGGGAAACGCGAAAGTCGCGTTCTGCGCAGCCACCTTTTGAGCAACCCTCGCATTTGTGATCGCAGTTTTCAGCCATAATATTTTCCTCGCAAATTTGATTTTGATTTGCCTCAAATTCAATTTTTTGAATTTGCACTCTGATTAAAATATAGTAAAAAAAATCCGATTTGTCAAATTTTCCCAAATGCGCGAATGCGAAATTTTACGGGAAGGATTTTCGTGAAAAAAAGCCCCGCGAAAATCCGCAGGGCTTTTTGACTATCTTGCATATTCCACGATGCGCGTTTCGCGAATCATCGTGAGTTTTATGCGACCCGGATAGCGCAAGTCGCTTTCGATTTGCTTTGCGATTTTCCGCGCCAATTCCTTCACGTCGCCGTCCGGAATTTTTTCGTTGTTCACCAAAACGCGGAGTTCGCGTCCAGCCTGAATCGCGTAGGCTTTTTCCACGCCGCCGAAATTCTCGGCAATCGCTTCCAAATTTTCAAGACGCTTGACATAATTGTCAACGGTTTCTCGCCGTGCGCCGGGACGCGCCGCCGAAATCGCGTCGGCAATTTGCACAATCGCGGCTTCCACGCTTGAAGGCTCGATGTCGTTGTGATGGGCGGCGATGGCGTTCACCACAAGGGCGTTTTCTCCCATTTTACGCGCGATTTCCGCTCCCACTTCGGCATGGTTTTGATCGCTGTCCGTTTCCGCGCCCTTTCCGATGTCGTGCAGAATCGCGGCGCGCTTTGCCAATTCGCGGTTTACGCCCAATTCGGCGGCGAGCATTCCCGCAATCAGCGCGACTTCCTTTGAATGCGTGAGCACGTTCTGCCCATAACTCGTGCGGAAATAAAGCCTTCCAAGCGCGCGAACGCCCTCCGTGGGCATATTGTGGATGCCGAGATCGAAAAGCGTTTTTTCGCCTTCCTCGTAGATTTTATTTTGCACTTCGCGCGTGACTTTTTGAACAATTTCCTCGATTCGCGCCGGATGAATTCGGCCGTCAGAAATGAGGCGTTCCAAAGATTCCTTGGCGATTTCCTTTCGCACGGGATCAAAGCACGAAATTACGACCGCTTCCGGAGTATCGTCAATGATGATGTCAACGCCGGTCAAAGTTTCAAGCGTGCGGATGTTGCGTCCTTCGCGCCCGATTATGCGACCTTTCATTTCGTCGCCAGGAAGCGAGACAGTCGCGACAGTGATGTCGCTCGTGGTTTCCGTGGCGATCCTTTGAATCGTGGTCACCAAAATGTCCCGCGCCTTTTTTTCGGCGTTGAGCTGCGCTTCCTGCTCCACTTTGTTGAGCAAAGCCTGGGCATCGTGGCGAGCGTCGTTTTCGAGATTACGGATTATCAAATCCTTGGCTTCCTGCGCGGAAAGCCCTGAAATCCGCTCAAGCTCGCGGCGATATTCCTCTTCCTGCGCGGAAACGACTTCCTCGCGCTTTTCAAGGCTCTTCAATCTTTCGGCGAATTCCTTGTCCTGCTTTTCAAAGGCCGCCGCCCGCTGGTCGAGCAATTCTTCTTTGTGATTTACGCGCGATTCGTATCGCTGCACTTCCGCCCGTTGCTCGCGGGTCTCCCGTTCCTGCTGTTTTCGTTCCCGAATGAGTTCATCTTTTGCATTCAGCAAAATTTCTTTTTTCTGAGCTTCAGCTTCTCTAATTGCATCCTGCTTTACACGTTCAGCTTTTTGTTCTGACGCAGATAATTGAAATCTGGCATACAGCCAGCGAATTGTCCATCCAAGAACTATTCCTGCAACCGGGAGAATTACAAACAAAACGTTCATTTTATTCTCCCATAAAAAGTCAATCATAATTTTGCAAAATTGTGATTGGCTTTTTACGTGCGTTTACAATGAAATGAAAACGCACAAATTAAATATGCAAGTTTCCAACGGAAACTTGACATGATAAAAAGTTGACGACATTTCAGGCAACTTTTTATCATA
>CAMWIU010000124.1 GCA_947174385.1 uncultured Treponema sp. | reverse complement strand
AACGAAATTCAAGAAAAGAAAATTTTGGGACGCGCGAAAATTTTGGAAGATTCGATTGCGATTTTTTGGAGCGCGAGCGGAATCGAGCTGAACGTCCGCGCAAGCGAGCTTTGGGCGCGAATTGATTCAGATTTTTCCACGCATGAAGTTTGGATTGCGATTTTCATTGACGGCGCGCAAACGGCTCGGCTCATGCTGAACAAAGGGCAGAATGAAATTTGCGTTTTCAGGAATATGAATCCCGATGTCGAAAAGAACGTCCGCATTTACAAGGAAACTCAGGCGATGGAATGCGACGCGCGGCACAAAATGATTTTGAAGGATTTCCGCACGGACGGAATTTTTTTGCCCGTGAAAAGCGTAAAGTTGAAAATCGAATTCATCGGCGACAGCATTACGAGCGGCGAAGGCGCGGTCGGCGCGAAAATCGAGCGCGATTGGATTTCCGCGTTTTTCGGCGCGACGAAAACTTATGCGTTCAAATTGGCGCAAATTCTCGGCGCGGATTTCAACGTGATTTCGCAAAGCGGCTGGGGAGTCGTGACGGGCTACGACAACGACACTTCGCACGCGATTCCTGCGTATTACGAAAAAACATGCGGCGTAATGCGCGGCGCGGAAAACGAAATTCTCGGCGCACAAACTGAATGGAATTTTTCTTTGTGGCAGCCTGATTTGATAATCGTGAATTTGGGAACGAACGACCAAGGCGCGTTTTGGAATCCGCCGTGCGCGAAGACAAATTTCAAAATGAAACTTTGCGCGGACGGAACGCCCGAAAAATCCAGCGCGGAATTTTTCGAAAAAGGCGTTGTTGAATTTCTTGGGCTTCTTCGCGCGAAAAATCCTTGCGCGAAAATTTTTTGGTGCTACGGAATGATGGGACGCTTGCTCGAAAAAAACATAGAGCGCGCGCTCGCTCTTTACAAAAAACAAAGCGGCGATGCGAACGCGCATTTTGTTCTTCTGCCTGAAATTGATTCGGAAGAATGCGGCGCGCTTTCTCATCCGAGCGAAGCGCAGCACGAAATTGCGGCGCGATTTTTGCACGAAAAAATTGCGTCGTATTTTGTGCAATCTTCGGCTGCTGCCGAGAATCACAAAATAAAGCCTTTCGATTCTCGAGCGCGTGAGTAGATTACAAGTCGTAAGTTTTTAGAATGTTTTGTGCCGTGACAATTCTGCTTTGTCGCAAATCCATCGACTGCTTTTCGATGTAGTGGTGCGCCTGCCGCTCCGTCATTTCCAAGTGCTGAATCAAAATACATTTTGCGCGATCGACGATTCGCACTTCGGAAATTTTTTGCTGCAATTTTTTGTTTTCGTCCTCAAGGCGCATCACGCGCTTTCTGCTTGCTGTGAGAAGTTTCGCGGCCTGATAAAAAAATTCGGGGCTGATTGGCTTTGGCAAAACGAAAACGCCCGCGTCCTCGACGTTCGCATTTACGTCGTCCAAAATTTCGGAACTAACAATCAAGATGATTCCCGCGTCGGTGGATTCTGCGGCATGCAGGGCGAGGTCGTCTCCGAGTTCGTCGGGGAGGGGAGTGTCGATGATGATGAGGTCGTATTGCGCGTCCAGCAAATCGCGCCTTGCCTGCGCTCCATTTTGAATCGTGGAAACGCGCGAAAATTTTTGCGAGCCAAGCAAACTTGAAATTATTTGAAGAGTCGTGCTTGTGTTTGAAACTATGAGAACGCTGTCCATGGATTTTAAATTTCTTCCGAATTCCCGTCGAAATTCTCGAACGCGGAAAGCGTCACTTTCGGCAAAATCGATTTTATGAATTCGCTTTGCAGCGCGAATCTTTTTGCGTCGTCAAAATTTTTCGGCAATTTTTTCAAGCCCTTCGTTTCTTCGCAATCGGCCTTGTATAAGTCGAGATTCACGGCGGGGCACAAGGCGAGTTTTTTCTTGATGCCGTCGAAGCCCGCTTTGACTGCGAGCGCGAGTGCGAGATATTGATTGCAGCTGGAATCGGGCGAGCGCAATTCGATTCGGCAAAGCTCGTCGGTCGCGGCGGCGGGCAGGCGAATGAGTTGGCTTCGATTTTGGCGGCTCCACGAAATGTATTCCGGCGCTTCGAATTCGCCGAGACGCTTGTACGAAGATTTCAGGGGATTCGTGAAAAGCGTGATTTCCTCCGCGTGAAGCAAAATTCCAGCGATGAAATTTTTTGCGTCCTCGCAAAGTTCGTCTCCGCAAAAAATGTTCTTGCCGCCTTTCGAAATCGAAATGCTCAAGTGGAGTCCGTTTCCGTGCCAGCCTTCGAGCGGCTTTGGCGCGAACGAAGCGTAAAGTCCATTGGCGGCGGCCACCGTGCTCACGATTGTTTTGTATGTGGCGAGATTGTCGGCAGCGGCGCAGACATTGCTGTAGCGGAAAACGACTTCTTGTTGGCCGGGACCCGCTTCGTGATGCGACATTTCAGGCTGGATTCCCATCTGCTCGAGATAAAGGCAGATTTGTCGGCGAACGTTTTCGCCTTTGTCCTTGGGTGCGAGGTCGCAATAGCCCGCGTTGTCGAGCGGAATTTTTGTTGGATTTCCGTCCGCGTCCAATTTGAACAGATAGAATTCGCTTTCGATTCCAGCCTTGATTTCATAGCCGGAATTTCTCGCCTCGTCGTCGATTCCGCTCAAAAGCATTCGCATGTCGCCTTCGAACGGCCGCCCGTCCGGATAGCGAATCGTGCAAAAAAGGCGGACGACTTTTCCTTGCTGAGGTCGCCACGGCAAAACGGAAAGCGTCGCGGGATCGGGAATCAAAAACAAGTCGCTCGTGCTTACATTCAAAAATCCTGCCACCGCGCTTGCGTCGAACGAGATGCCGCTTTCGAAAGCGCGTTCAAGTTCGCGCGGCTGAATCGAGATGCTTTTCACGTTTCCGAATATGTCGGAAAAAAACAGCTTTATGAATTTCACGCCGTTTTCTGAAACATATTGCAATACTTCGCTTTTTGTATACACATTTCCCCCAATCGATAAAAAATCAATATGCCGTTTTTTCAATATCGCATTGTCGCAAAATTTTCGCGCGTCTTATTCCACCGTAACGGACTTTGCCAAATTGCGCGGCTTGTCGGGATCGTTTCCGCGAAGCACCGCGCAATAGTAGGCGAAAAGTTGCACTGGAATCACAGTGAGGAGCGGCGCGAAATCCGCGCTGATTTTCGGAATCGCGATCGTGTCGTCGGAAGTGTCGGAAAAATATCCCGAATCGTCCTGCGTGATTACGAGCGTCTGCGCTCCGCGCGATTTTACCTGCTCGATGTTCGAATGGATTTTCTCGTAAAGTTCCGCATCGGACGCGATTGCGATGACAAGCGAAGTTTTGTCGATGAGCGCGATTGGCCCGTGCTTTAGCTCGCCTGCGGCAAAAGCCTCGCTGTGCATGTAGCTCACTTCTTTCAATTTGAGCGCGGCCTCAAGGCACGACGCGCTGTCAAACCTGCGCCCGATGTAGAAGACGCTTGCTTTGTTGAAATTCTGCGAGGCGAGCTTTTGCACGATGTTTTCGTTTTTCAGGATTTCCTCGATTTTTTGAGGAACGCTTTCAAATTCCAAAAGCGCGTTTTCGTATTCGCTTTGCGAAATCGTTTTGCGCTCCGCGCCCGCCTTGAGCGCGAGCAGATAAAGGCAGACCAATTGCGCCGTGTACGCCTTTGTGGAAGCCACGGAAATTTCCGCGCCCGCCCAGGTGTAAATCACATAGTCCGCCTCGCGCGAAACCGAAGAGCCGACGCAGTTCGTGATGGCGATGATTTTCGCGCCGGCCTTTTTCGCAAGGCGCAAAGCCGCGAGCGTGTCGGCGGTTTCTCCCGACTGGCTTATGACGATGAAAAGGTCGTTCGCGTTCATTATTGGATTTCGGTATCGATATTCGGACGCGATGTCAACTTCGGTGGAAAGCCGCGCGAATTTTTCGAAAGCGTATTTCGCCACTTGCCCCGCATAAGAAGCCGTGCCGCACGCGGTGATGACGATCCTTCCAATGTTCTTCCAATCGATGTTCTCCTTGAGCTCTTCGAATTTTATGTCGGTCGGCTTTTCGCCTGCCTTTACGAGACGAGGCCGCATTGTGTCCAAAATCGCCTTTGGCTGCTCGTGAATTTCTTTCAGCATGAAATGCGCGTAGCCTTCTTTTTCCGCGGAAGATGCGTCCCATTCCACATGATAAGGCTCGCGGATATGGCGTTCGCCTTCGGTGGAAAAAAGGTCAACATGATCGGCGTAGACGACGGCGATTTCCTTGTCTTCCAAAAAGTAAACTTCGCGCGTGTGCGAAAGCAACGCCGGAACGTCGCTCGCGATGAAATTCTCGCCTTTGCCCAAACCCACGACGAGCGGGCTTTCCTTCCGCGCGACGATTATTCTGTCGGGAAAATTCTTGCACAAAACTGCGAGGCTGTACGAGCCTTTGACTTTTGCAAGAGCGTCCATCACTGCGGAAAAAATGTCGCTCGTTTGCGAATAGAAAAAATTTATGAGATGCGCCACGACTTCGGTGTCGGTCTGACTTTTGAAAACAGTGCCTTGGCTTTGAAGCCATTGCTTGAGCTGAGAATGATTTTCGATGATGCCGTTGTGAACGACGGCGATCGTTCCCGAAACGTTCGTCTGCGGATGCGCGTTCAAATCGCTCGGCTCGCCGTGCGTCGCCCATCTCGTGTGCCCGATTCCGATCGAGCCTTTGATTGTCTCGTTTGCGATTCGCTCCTGCAAAACTTTGAGCGCGCCCTTCGCCTTGCGCACGATTATGTTTTCGCCGTCGAGCACGGCAATTCCCGCCGAATCATATCCGCGATACTCGAGCTTTTTGAGCGAGTCAATCAAAATCGGCGTGGCAAGTTCATTTCCAACATATCCAACAATTCCACACATAGTTTTCTCCTAAAATTACTTGAATTCAAAAAGTTTGAAACTTGTGAATTCCATCAAAGTATACTTTTTTTCCGCGTGAATTACAAGTCCCAATTTGGGTTTGGAGGGAGGCAGACTTGTCTCGACAGGCTCGGCAAGCGGCTTTGCGCTGTTACAAGAAAAGCGGGGTCTTGGGGCGGCAGCCCCAAGCGGTGCTGGGAAAAGTGGGTGGTTTGGAGGGAGAAAAACCCCGCTTCCGAAGTAGAGGGTTTGTCTCCCTCCAAATTAAAGTTCCACCGCTTACAAGCGGTAAAGCTGCGACACGGTTGACATTGAAGGGTTTTTCATGCTACCATTTCCACGATGACACACGCGGCGCGGACTGAAAACACCACACTAATTGCTCAAAAAAGGTATGGGGGGGGGTAAAAGGATCCCGTAATTTTTTCTCACGTCGAATTTCACTTCATAGGCGCGAAAAGGCTTGCCGCATTCGGCTCGCATCGCGCCTTTTTTATGCCCATCTAGGCTTTTGCAAAGAAGCCGCAACGAATTTCCTCAATTTTTTTAAAGCAAAACTCGGAATTCACGGAATTTCGGGGCATTGTCGGAATGCAAAATGGCTTCTACACGAAATTTGGGCGCATTGTCAGCGTGCAAAAGGACTTCTACACGGAATTTCGACGCATTGTCGGAGTGCAAAATGGCTTCTACACGGAATTTCAGCGCATTGTCAGCGTGCAAAAGTACTTCTACACGAAATTTCGACGCATTGTCGGAGTGCAAAGGCCGTCTACACGGAATTTGGGCGCATTGTCAGCGTGCAAAAGCCGTCTACACGGAATTTCGGGACATTGTCAACGTGCAAAAGGCTTTCCACACGGAATTTGGGGCTGTTGTCGGAGTGCAAAAGCCGATTTTCACGCAAAATGAGGCTTGCATTGGGTTTCACAAACAAAAACGCGCGTTTTGGCGCGGCATATTTATGGGAGGTGTATATGACAAAACTTTCTTCTAGGCTTCGCGTTACGGAGACGGATTCGGCGAGCGACGCGCTCGTGCGGATTTTCAAGGCGGCGGGGTTGAAGGACGATTTCCTTTCGGGCGCGTTTGCAGAACTTGAGACCCTAAGCGCGCGGCTTACGACCGCGATTCGGCAGGACACGGTCAGCTCTCGGCTTGACGAAAAGGATGCCGCGCGGGATTCCGCCGTGCGTGACCTGGGCACGCTGATTCAGGGCTACACGGCGATTCCCGTGGCGGAAAAGAAGG
>CAMWIU010000123.1 GCA_947174385.1 uncultured Treponema sp. | reverse complement strand
TTTTCACGACTGTATCGTAAGAGCCAATCGCGGACTTTATGTCGCGCACTTCGGACTGCGCTTCAAGGACAAGCCCTTGAAGATAGAATCCTGCGTCGAAATCCGACGTGGCAACTTCAAAAAAACTTTTCAGCAAGGACAAAGAATCGGCATAGCGTTTTTCGTCATAGGCGGTTTGCGCACGACGCAGAAAGTCCTGCGCGGCATTTCCGTCTTTTTGCTGCGAGGACGAAACATTCTTGTCCTCTTTCATGCCAACGGAATTTTCCGAAGCCGCGATGGAAGTGATGCTCGCGTCGTCCTTGGACTCACTTCGAGAATCCTGAATTGCGGTCTGCACGCGCTCCGTGGGACGATTTTCAGTTTTCGCAGGAGCGGGTGGACTTTCGTCCAATTTTTTCTCAAAGCCGGCGTTTGGCACAATCTTCTCATCAACGCCCGAATCTTGCGAAACCGAGCCTTCGTCGATGGAAGCCATTTCCGTTTTCTCATCGCTAGATTCGCGCGCAAGATTTTCACGCTCGAATTTTTTCGGCACGGCTTGCGCGTAAGACGGTGCTATGACGTGCGAAGAATCAAGCGCGTTCACGTCGCCAATTTCTATGGCGATGTAGTCGTCAATGTATTTTCCTGTGAGCGCGTCATTCTTGTAAAAATGCAACAATGCTTTGCCAGCTTTTTTCGAGCGAAGAGTGAACGTGCTTTCTCCCCTGTTCTGTTTTCGTCCGTAGAAAGTGAAATGGTCGCCGCCCTCTTCTCCAAGATAAATCCAGCCGCTTCCGGGATAAATTATGTCCACAAATTGATTGCGTTTCAAAGTGAGTGAGCGCGACGGAATCGGCTTTGGTTTTTCTTCAATTTGGATTTCATCGGTACTTTCGCCGTTACCCGAAAAGTCGTATTCCGAAGCGATTTCGCTTCCGTTTTCCGTGGAAGAATTTTCATTTTTGGAATTTTGTCTTGCGGAATTTCCAGTCGGGGGAACTTGGGCGGAATTCCCGTTCGAAGAATTCTGCCGCGCCCCGTTTCCTTGAGGAACAGGATTTCTTTGCGGAACGTTTTGCGCGGAATCCGCGGGCGCGTTCTGCCGCTGGTTTTGCCTTGACGCATCGTTTTGACGTTGACGCGAATTTTGATTTTGACCTTCGGAATTATTGCCTGCTGAATTTCGCGTCGCTGCAGATTGCGATTGCGTTTCAATTTCAGGTTGGACCGCAGGAGGCGTTTGTGAATTAGATTCGCTTTGCGCAGAATTCAATTCCGCTGATTCAGAATCGCGCGGGGCTGAAATGCTCGCATCTTCGCCGCCATTTTTCGCAGGCTCATTTTCGCTTTCGACAAATTCATCTTGAGATAAATTTTGTTCGGCTTGTGGAGCGCGAGCGGAAGAGGTTTCGTCTTGCGGAATTTTTTCTTCGGATGAAATTTCTTCCTGCCGCGCGTTTTCATTTTGAGTGGAATATTCTTCGCCCTCAATTTCCGAGGAATTCCCTTGCGGTAAAATTTCGCTTGAAGGAGAATCGTTTTTTTGCGGGGATTCGTCCGTTGGATTCTCTTGCGCAGAATCGGTTTCGCTTCTTTCTATCCTGTAATATCCATCTTGGATTTGCGCGTTTTCGTCTGTTCCGATTTTTTCTTCGGCGTTTTGCTCGTCTTGAATTCCATCAGAAGTTTGCGTCTGATTTTCATTTGGTGCGGATTTTTGATCGGATTCCGAATCGGGAATTTCAACTTCCTCATTTTGAGAATCAGAGATTGCGCTTTCATCGACTTGGGAAATTTCGCCTGCGTCGGAAAAATTCTGCGCGGCGTTTTCGGCAGAAGAATTCGTGGTCTTGCAAGAAAAGAAAAAAATTGCGCTTGCCAAAATCAAAAATGCGATTTTTTTCACGGCGCGGCTCCTGTTATTTCTGAAATCATCGCGTCATTCGCGGACGAAAGTTTTTCCACTGCGTCGGCATCGGGTCGAGTGACCCAACGTTCGACTTCGCTTTCATCCCATCCATCTTTTTTTTGTCTGCTCACGGAATAACTTTGCGGAACGGAAGGTCCTTGCGGCAAAAGTAATTCCTGATCGGCGATGAAAGGCTCGGCGCGATAAGGCTCAATTTCATTTTTTTTAGATTGAGGCGCAAAAGAAAGCACGATGAGGGCTGCGCAAAAAAACAGCACGAGGATTGCGGAAATCAAAACCGCCTTTTTCCGCTCCGAGAGAAAGTCTTGGACATTTTCCGCGATTTGCGAAAAGTCGATCACTCGCCGCCCTCCGTAATATTTCCGCCCTCTTGCGCTGGCGTTTCTTCCTCGCGGATTTCTGGCGCGTCATTTTGCGGCGAAGATTCTTTCGGATTTTGCGCGCCTTCGTTTTTCTTGCGGCGCGGCGGACGCGGCGGAATCACGACTCCTTCTTCGGACGGAACGTCCTCTTCCACAAAAGGCTCGCTCGCGTAGGCATCGTCGCTGTATTCGCTCTTTATTTTTTCGATGTCGTCGTCAAGGCGAAGCGCGATGACTTTGGAAACGCCCGACTCTTCCATCGTAACGCCGAGCGTCGTGCTCGCGCCAAGCACAGTTTTCTTATTATGCGTGATGACGATGTATTGGCTCACATTCGCAAAACTCTTGAGCGTCGTGACGAAGCTCGATACGTTCTTGTCGTCCAAAGCCGCGTCGATTTCGTCGAGCAGGCAGAACGGGCTTGGGCGCACTTGGTACGTCGCGAAAAGAAGCGCGATCGCAGTCATCGTTTTTTCTCCGCCCGAAAGCAGCGCGATGTTCTCAAGCTTTTTTCCCGGCGGCTGCGCGAAAATGTCGATTCCGGTGGAAAGGACGCTCTCGGGATTTTCCAGGCGAAGTTCCGCGCGTCCTCCGTTGAAAAGGCGGCGGAACATATTGTGGAAATTGCGCTTTATCTTGTTGTATGTGTCCAAAAAAAGCTCGCTGGACTTCGAACGGATTTCTTCCGCCACGCGCTCCAAATCCTTGAGCGATTTCTGCGTGTCGTCGAAGTTCGCCTGCTGGCGTTCGTAGCGTTCTTTCACTTCCACGAATTCTTCCGGCGCCATCAAATTTATTCCGTGCGAAAGGCTTTCAAGCTCGGACTTTTTCTTGGAAAGCGAATCGCGGATTTCGGCGGCCGGAGTCGTAATCGTGTACATGTGCTCTTCGTATTCCATCAGGTCGCGCGAATATTGGTCGAGGAAATTCTGCTTGACGTTCCGGATTTCGGTTTCCACTTGAATCATCGAATTCGAAAGCTGCTCGTACTGCGTCTGGAATCGATTCAAGGTTTCCTGCTTTTTATTGAGATCGTTCGTCTTGCCAGAAACCTTGTTGTTGTAGTCCTTGATTTCCTCGTCGAGTCTTTTCAGGTTTTCGGCGGTTTCCATTCCGCGCCGCTCGATTTCGGCAAGTTCCTCGGCGATGCCTTCGATTTGTTCCTGCAAGTCTTCCTTGCGCTTGCGCTCGGTGAAAAGCTCTTCCTCGTTTTGGCGGAGCGTGTTTTCCTCGGCGGAAATGCTTCGGCGCAAAAGCGACATCTGCGACTGCGCGGCGGAAATCTGCTCGTTCATTTTCGCTTCGTTCACTTGGAGCGCGGCGAGCGTCTGGCGATATTCGTCGATTTTTTCCGAAAGCGAATCGTTCTCTTTTTTCAGTTCTGCAATGCGCGATTCAAGCGCGGAAATTTGGCTTATGTTTTCATGAATCCTTTCGTCGATTCCGCGTTTTTTCGTGATGATTCCTTCGGGACTCAAGAATTCGCCGATGAATTGCGGAGAAGACGAAATGTATGAAGAAAGCGCGTCCTCAAGATTTTGCAGCATAGAAAGCGTCTCGCCGAAAGCCGAAAGCGCGTCCTGCGCGACTTTCTGCGGATTCGCCTCGCCGCCCTGCGCGATGTCGCCGAAAATGTTTTTTCTTCCTTCAACAAAAATCTTGAGCCGACCAAAAGTTTCTTCGAGCGCGCCCTTTGCGTTTTCCATCGCGCTTTGCGAATAGCCCGCGTCCTTGAGCTTCGCGTCAAGTTCCGTCACGATATCCTCGGTTATGGCGGTGAGTTCCTTTTGCAAATCCGCTCGCGCCAAATTGAGGCTTTCGATCATTTCCTGCTTCTCTTTCGCCTGAATGTCGTTGTTCGTGATTGTGCCGGAAGCCGTGGCGATGTTCTCGTTGAACGAGGCGATGTTTTCTTTTATGCCCGAAAGCTGCTTTTGCTTTTCGTAGACGGAAGCCTCCGCCTCGCCCAATTCTTCGCCGAGATCGTCGATGCGCGACTTGATCGTCTTTTTGTGCGCCTCGAGCGTGGAAATTTTTTCGTCGATTTCAGCGGCGCGCGAATTGAACTGCTTTTGCAATTCTTGCTTTCCGGTTTTTTCGCCTTGGATTTTTATGAGTTCCTGCGTGCCGAGCGCGACTTGGTCTTGGAGCGATTTTATCTTGTCGGTGTTTTCGGTGAGCGCGCTATTTATCGCGTCGATTTCCTCGCGAACCGCGGCGCGTTTTTGCTCGATTTCCTTTTTGGAAGCCTCGCCGCGCGTCTTTGTTTCGACAAAGCCTTTAAGTTTCAAAAGCTGCAAGTCAAGCTGCAAATTGAAAACTTCTTCTTTTACGGCGCGATATTTCGTTGTCTTTTCGGACTGGACTTTGAGCCGCTCGTAGTTCGTCTTTATTTCGGCAAGCGAAATTTCGATTTGCGCAAGATTCGTTCGAGTTTTTTCAAGCTCGCGCTCGGCCTCCGCCACTTCCGCCTTTGAACGGCTGATTCCAGCGGCTTCCTCGAAAAGGTAGCGGCGGTCTTCGGGCTTGCTCGAAAGAACCTGGTCGATCTTGCCCTGCTCCATCACAGAATACGCGGCCTTTCCCACGCCCGTATCCATGAAAAGCTGCCGGATTTCGCGCGGGCCGACTTGCCGGTTGTTTATGAAATACGCCGATTCGCCCGAACGGAAAAGGCGGCGTTTTATCGCGATTTCCGCGTCCTCGAGCGGAAGCAATGAATTTTCGTTCAGAATCGTGAGCGTGACTTCCGCCACGTTGAGCGGCGGCCGGGTTTCCGTGCCGTTGAAAATCACGTCTTCCATTTTGTCGGCGCGGAGGTTTTTGGATTTATTTTCCGCCAAAACCCATTTCATCGCGTCCACGACATTGCTTTTTCCGCAGCCGTTCGGTCCGAGAAGAGCCGTGATTCCGTCGGCGAAATCCACATGCGTGCGGTCGGCGAAACTTTTGAATCCGAAAATGTCCAAACTCTTTAAAAACACGTTTTTTCCACCAAACAAAAAGTGTCTTCATTTTAATGGATTTCGGGAAAAATTGCAAGCGTAATTCTGCCCTTTATTTGGGAAAGGACAAGCCTTCCCAGCACGATCTAGACCCCCTCCATAAGCCCCTGTGTTCATTCCGCTAATTATCGAGTTTTGGTTTTTCGCGGATTTCAATCTCTCCGTCCGTGCACTGGATAACTGCGCCTTTGTCAAAGGCAGCATTTGCAGTGACCTTTTCCCATTGCGCCCTTGTGCCGCCGTAGCGCACTACAAGTTTTTTGCGGCATTTCACAAACGCATTCTCTCCGATTTCTGTCACGCTTGCCGGTATCTCAATATGCTTGAGGGATTTGCAGCCATAGAACGCCTCGTGGCCGATTTTTTGTACGCTTTCGGGAATCATCACGTCCGTAAGCGATTTGCAGCCGTAGAATGCAGCACCGCCGATTTCTTTTACGCTTGCCGGTATCTTCACGCTTTTTATCGGCTTGCAGTCAAACGCATACGGACTGATTGCCGTAACGCCCTCGGGGATTTCCGCGATTTTTGGAATGTCTCTTGTCCAGCACAAGATGGAACCGACTAATGCAAAACCATCGGGCATCACTTCTATCTTTTGCATCCTGTCCGTACAGACGACCGTCGCTCTGAGCAATGCTTTGTCTCTGCCGTCGTAAAGCCCTGCTATGCTGTTCCACTGTGCCTTTGTGCCGCTGTAGCGAACTTCCGAAAGCGATTCGCACCCATCGAACGCGCCCCAGCCGATTGTTGTTACGCTTGCCGGTATCTCAATGTGCTTGAGGGATTTGCAGCCGTAGAACGCTTCGTAGCCGATTTCTTCCACACTGTCAGGAATTACCACGCTTGTAAGCGACT
>CAMWIU010000122.1 GCA_947174385.1 uncultured Treponema sp. | reverse complement strand
TTGACTTTTTACGCACATTCGCAACGCAGTGCTTCGCAACGAGCGCATCGCGCGAAGTTTCAAGCGGAATGTGCATTAAATATGCAAGTTTCCGACGGAAACTTGACATGATAAAAGTGCCGCGCGAGTTTTTCACGTAGTGAAAAACTCGGTAGCAAGCATTCGATTTACAATGTAAATAAAAAGCTTGCGTTCCATTTGTGCGGTGCTTTTATCATAACTCCCATAAAAAATTATGCGGCACATTTTTTGCTTGCGCAAATTTAAGTGAGTTTTATAAACGAACTTTGCTTGTTTATGAAACTCGGAAGCACGGCTTGCCGTGCGATCTTTTCGCACTTCCGCTCACGCTTCATGAAGTTAAAATTGTCGCACTATTTTAGCGACAATTTTAAACGCTCTTTTTTTTTCTGTACTCGCTCCAAAAATTCAGTCGTTTTTTTTAATGAATCGAATCTGCAATTTTTCATCGTCAAATCCCATCGCCCTGTAAAAATCATGCGCTTCTTTTCTGGAATGTCCGGAATTAAGGCGCATGGTATTTATGCCAAGCTCTTTTCCCCAATTTTCCGCGCTGGAAATCAAAGCCGTGCCGATGCCCTGCCTTCTGCGCTCGGAAGAAACTGCCAAGCCAAGTATGTTTATCATCGGCTCAAAGTAAAGCAGTTCGTACTTTTCCGCGTGGATGAAGCCTGCGACCGCGCCTTCGATTTCCGCGACAAACACCGCTTCGCGGCTGCCGTCAAGATTTTTCAGGCGGTTCAGCACAAGCCGTTCGCTGCATTCGTAGCCCAAATCATCGGCGCAAATTCTGCAAATCGCAGGCGCGTCGTTTTCATTGGCTTTGCGCACGTTCATAAAAACACCTCGTTCATTGCGTTGCGAAAATTGTGGCTATCCTTTGTATGAGATAGCGTCAATTTTTTTCCTGCATTATTCTAAAACATTTTTGCCATTTTTACAACGTCTTTGAAAACACGAAGCCTCTTTTGCAAAAGTCCAAATTCGTGTAAAACTTGTGCGCGGATTTTCTGAAAAACGCGCTGTCCAATTCGATTGCCTTGCATTTTTCCTGTGGAATGGCAATGCAGTTTTTCAACGCGGCTGCAAAATTCTTTTTCCGCCGAAAGCGTGAATCGTTCGCGTGCCTTTGGCGACTCTTCCATGATGGGGAGTGCCCTTCGGTATCAAAAGCTCGTCTCCGCAGTGAAGCACATATTCCTTTCCGTCGAATATTTCCACGTACTCCCCGGAAACGCAAAAAACGTATTCGTCGAATTCGTGGACGTTTTCCTTTGAATCCCTGTCGGAAAAATATGTCCAAAAACATATTTGACTTCCGTCCGCGCCTTCGTAATAATAGCCGTCAATGTCGGGCGTGTTTTGCTGGGAACTGTCAATGTGATTCAATTTGTTTTTCATAAAATCCGGAAAATCCTTCATCGCAACTTCTCCTCCACAATTCAAATCTTATTTGCATATCATTTTTGTGCATTTAATTTCTTTTCCATAATTTCATAAACAAGCTTCACGTCATTTTCCAAATCATAAATTCCATGTCCCACCGTTTTGTATCCTCTGTGCTCATATAGAAAAACTGCCGCAAGCGAAGCGTCCAATAAAATCGTGTCAAACTTTTTGAAAATAGCCGCTTCAAGGCAATCCATAATTTTCGAGCCGCAGCCTTGCCTTTGATAGGCGGGCAGCACATACACTCCCGTGATGTGATTTCCGTCGTAGCCTCCAGTTCCGATAATGGCATTTCCATTCATCAACGCTCCCATATTTCCAGAAGCGATTCCTTCTAAAATATGCTCCATGCTGTGATGCTGGCAAAAAAAATCCACCACCTCTTGAGGATAATATTTGGGATAGATTGTTTTTATGGTTGCATGCAAGATGTCGTGTATTGCATTTGCCATGTCCGCTGTAGCTGCTACATATTCCATCTGCTCTTCTCCATAAAATAAGTCGATTTCTCAATTTCAATCTGTTCGCCTGAAAAACGAAATTTATCAAACGGTAATTTCTATTTGATTGCCTTCAATTCCCGCGACACAGCTTTCATAATATCCGTCGCCAGTTGCTCTTGGGCCGGAAAAAACTTCGTATCCATCATTTTTGAGCGTTTGAGTTAATTCATCCACTTTTTCCTTTGAACCAACGCTGAACGCAATATGAATAAATCCAGTTCTTCTGATTTCTTTTTTCATGCTTTGCATGTCAGGTCGAGACATAATCTCAAGTCTCGCGCCATCATCAAATGTTAAAAAATATGAACGGAAGTTTGTGGCCTTGTTGTGATAGCCGCCGTTCGATTTCGCATTGAAATATTTGACAAAAAAATCTCTCGCTTTTTCAAGGTCGAGTACGTACATTGCTATATGTTCAATTTTCATCATGCCTCCTTGATAAACAGGCGATTGCAATTTATCAAAATTGTGAACTGCAATTTTGCATCCTGCCGAAAAATGGCGCAAGCCCGCTCCGCTTTCATTCACATAATATAATATGTGAATCAATTTGTAAATGGATGCGCAAGGCGCGAAAGCGGCGAGTCAAATAATTTCCACACATGCAAACGGATGCAAGCCAAAGGCTTGCGAACGTATGCGCAAGGCGCGGCAAAATCCGCGAACTTTTTATATTGCCGAAAATCGCGGACTTTAACTTTGCCGAAAAACTTGAGTTGCAAAAATTCGCAAGTCGTGATATAATGGCGTGATGAAACTTTGTTACACATTGATTCTGATTTTCACAGAAATTTTGATTGCGTTTACGATTTTCAGAATCTTTTATGCAAAGAACGAAAATCTCGCGCTTTCTCAAAAAATTTTCGACTTGCTCATTGTCGGGTTTTTCACAGTCTTTCCGAACATTTTCATCACGCATGTTACGTCTGAATTGATGGCGATGATTTTCTTTTCATGGTATTTTTGTTTCATCGATATTCTTTTGTTCCTGCTTTTGTATTTCAGCGTGGAATACGCTTTTCCGAGCGCGTCCGCTTCGCGCAGATGGTACGAGGCTTTTTATGTTTTTTTTCGCTACGATTTGGCGGCGTTCTTTCGAAAGAAAAAACAGCGGACGACTTGGTTTGAAAAGTTCATGCTCGTGCTGTTCTTGCTGATTGTGGCGGACATCGCGCAGTTCGTGCCGAATATTTTTTCGCATGCGGTTTTTTCGGTGGAATCGTTTTATTCGGAGGGCGAGTTTTTCGCGCCGGATGTCTACTACAGGATTGTTCCGCATTTTCCTTATGACCTCCACCTTTCGCTTTCGTATATCATTGTTTTGCTGACATTCGTCGGACTTGTGCGAAAAGCCGTGCTTGTTCCTAGTTTCTACAAGACGAAATATTTTGGACTTGTGTTTTTCATCGCCGCCATCGTCCTTGTGAATTCGTTCTATGTCCTTTTTGAAATTCCCGTGGATTTTTCGGTGGTTTTCTATGGACTTTTCTGCGTTTTGATTTATCACTTTTCGTTCAATTTCATTCCGAAATATTTGCGGCATGAATCGATCGTCCGCGTGATTCAAAATATGAACAACGGAATTCTGATTTTCGACAGCGAAGATAAATGCATTTTTATGAACGACTACATCAAGAAAATCTACGACATCAAGATGAATCAGAATATGGAAGAATTCCTGCGCTCGATAATTGTGGAATTCGCGGACAAAAAGCGGCTTTCGGAATGTGCGCCTTTTGATCGGACTGTTAGCGGAGAATTCGGCGGGAAGAGCGCGTTTTACAGGCAGTCGTTTTCGCATTTGAAAAACGCGAGGCGCGAATTCGTCGGCAGCTATTTTATTTTTGTTGATGTCACTGAAGAAAATATGCGCGAAAAACGCCAACGCTTCCGCAATACGCACGACTTGCTCACAGGAATTTACAACAAGGAATCTTTTTACGAAAAAGCCGCGCTCATGTTGGAAACGAATCCGGATAAAAAATATTACATAATTTGTTCCGACATCGGCAACTTCAAGCTCATAAATGAAATCTATGGAATTACGGAAGGCAACAAGATTTTGAAATTGTTCGCGCTCAACTTGCAGGAAAAATCGGTTGCGGGCGAAGTTTACGGACGGATTGACAATGACCGCTTCGCGCTGCTGATGCCCAAGGAAAGGCTCGACCTAAAATATCTTATTGACACCACCGATCAAATTTTGAGATATTCAGTTAATCTTGCTGTTATGCCGATTTGTTATTTCGGCGTTTATGAAATTGAGGATCAGGACATGCAGATTTCGTTCATGTGCGACAGGGCGTTCGCCGCGATTGGAACGATAAAAGGACAGTACGAAAAACAAGTGGCATGGTATGACGGCGTTTTGCGCGACACGGCATTGCGCGAACAGAAATTGATGCATGGACTTTCCGAGGCGATTTCCACCGAGCAAATAAAAATTTATTTGCAGCCGCAGTTCACGCAGGACGGAAAGACGGTGGGCGCGGAGGCTCTGATTCGCTGGGAGCATCCCGACGAGGGCTTGATTTCGCCTTCGGAATTTATTCCGATTTTTGAAAAGAACGGAATGATTGCGAAAGTTGACAGGCATGTTTGGAATTTGGTTTTTAAAAAACTTGCCGAATGGAAATCCGAAGGACATGACGACTTCTACATTTCCGTGAACCTTTCTCCGCGCGATTTTTATTTGATGGACATCAATCAAGAATTCAGCGACCTTTTCAAGGAATACGACATCAATCCGAAAAATCTTCACATTGAAATCACCGAAACTATAATGATGATGAATTTGGAACGACAGATGACGCTCGTCGAAAAACTTCGAAAACTTGGATTCGTGATTGAGATAGGTGATTTCGGCGCGGGATATTCTTCGCTCAAAATGCTTCGCGACTGTGACATTGAAATCTTGAAATTCGACATGGAATTTTTGTCAAACACGCGCACTCCTCGAAACGCCTACATTATAATGAAGCAGTTCGTTACGATGGCGCACAGTTTGGGAACGAAAATTGTCGCCAAGGGAATTGAGTACAAGGAGCAAGTGGAGCTGCTTTCCACTTACGGCTGCGACTTGTTCCAAGGATATTATTTTTCAAAGCCTATCGAAATTTCGATGTTCGAGAAAATTTATTTATGAAAAAAATTCTTTTTGTTTGCCACGGAAACATTTGCCGTTCGCCTATGGCGGAATTCGTAATGAAAAATCTCGTGAGGAAAGCAGGCCTCGAAGAAAAAATCCAAGTGGATTCTGCCGCCGCGAACAACGACGAAATCGGAAACGGAATGCATCGTGGCACTCGCGCGAAACTTTCGCAAATGGGAATTCCGTTCGACGAGCACATCGCGCGGAAACTCACCGCCGCGGACGGCGAACGATACGATTTGATTTTGGCGATGGATTCGGAAAACTTGTATTACATGCGCCGCATTTTAAAGGTCGAGGCGCACGAAAAAATACATTTGCTTTTGGAATTCGCAGGGCTTTCGCGCGACATCGCAGATCCATGGTACACCGGAAATTTCGACGAAACTTACGATGACATCGATTTGGGCTGCCGCGCGCTTTTGGAAAAACTAAAGCCTGCTTTGGACATTTAATGAAGCGCAAATTATAGGCGCATGGATGCAGCCCATTCCGCATAGATTTTTTGATATTGCTCGCGGAACTTTTGCGTGTCGTTCGAAAAATTCACGCTGCCGTTTTTTGTCGCCCAGCAGATTTGAAACGAATCCGAATCCACGTTGAGCGGAACGAGGCTTGTTATGCGCCGCGCCGATTTGTCGTAGGCGAAGTCTTTTCCTTCCACGGCTTTTTTTCCGGCGATTGCGACGCTGATTTCGTCGCGCTTGGAATCAATTCCCGAAAGCACGAAAATTCCGGGATCCGCCGCAAAGCCCACGATGTGAAAACTCAAGTCGCGAAGTTTGTATGGAACGTCGCTCGGCATCGTGATTTCAAGTTCCGTCGTAACAGGATTGTACTTGTAATTTTTTTCGCTCAAAGGAAAACGCTCGCGGCTCGTCGGATGAATTCCGGTGACTTCGATGATCTTGTTGAAAACGAGCACGGTGGAAATGTTTCCAGTCGCGTTGTTCACGCCTGTGTTGACATAAGTTTTCACGCCGTCCGGATTTTCGATGGCCGGAGCTTCCGCAATTTCCTGCTGATTCGTTTTGCACGAAAAAAGCGCGGCGAAAAAAACGCACGCCGCCATAAAATAAATTCTTCTTTTCATATACAAA
>CAMWIU010000121.1 GCA_947174385.1 uncultured Treponema sp. | reverse complement strand
TCCGCAGGTCGGGCTATTCGCGGTTTCATTGCTCCACTTCGTTCCGCAACACGCCTGCGGCGTGCCGCTACTATCCCTAACGCAATTCCACAACACAAATTGTGCTGAAAAATCCCAAATATGTTTTTATAGGAGAAATTATGAAAAATATTTTTAGACTTGCCATGGCTGCGGGAGGAATTTGTTTGGCAATGTGCACTTTCGGATGTTCGAAAAAGGCGAAGGTTACCACCGTCGTTCCAAAAAATCCCGGGCTGATTCTGCCGAAGTCCGCGACGGCGTGCGACGATTTCATTCGCGGCGTTGATGTTTCCACCGTGATTGCGCTTGAAAAAAGCGGCGTGGTTTTCCGCGACTTTGACGGAAAGGAAGAAGATCTTTTTAAAATCCTGCGCGACAACGGCGTGAACTATATCCGCGTCCGTGTTTGGGTGAATCCTTTCGACGACAACGGAAACAGTTTCGGCGGCGGCGGCAACGATTTGCAGACCGCAATCGAAATTGGAAAGCGCGCCGCAAAATACGATTTGCCGCTTTTGGTGGATTTCCATTATTCCGACTTTTGGGCGGATCCGCAAAAGCAAAAAGCTCCGCGCGCCTGGGAAAACATGAGCGTCGAGCAAAAATGCGATGCGATTTACGACTACACGAAAAAAAGTTTGAAGGAATTGCGCGGAAAAGGCGCGATTGTCGGAATGGTGCAAGTGGGAAACGAAACCACGACCGGAATGTGCGGCGAAAAAAACTGGATGCATGTTTGCAAAATGATGAACGCCGGCGCGAAGGCGATTCGCGAAATTTCCAAGGACATAAAAATTGTTCTTCATTTTACGAATCCCGAAAAGGACGGCGAATATTTGCACATCGCGCAAATTCTCGAGCACAACAAAGTGGACTACGATGTTTTCGCCTCAAGCGACTATCCGTTCTGGCATTTGAGCACGAAGAATTTAGCAAAAGTTTTGAGCGAAGTTTCCGAAGCGACCGGCAAAGAAGTGATGGTGGCGGAATTTTCTTGGGCGTATACTTATGACGACGGCGACAACAGCGGAAATTCTGTTTCCGAAGATTCCGCCGTTCAGCGACCTTATCCTGTTTCCGTGCAAGGCCAGGCGAATTGCATTTGGGATTACATCAACGATATTTCCGCCATCGGACCAAAGGCTTTGGGCGTTTTCTACTGGGAGCCGGCGTGGCTTCCTGTGCCCGGAAGCGATCGCGAAAGCCGCCAAATTTTGTGGGAAAAATATGGCTCGGGCTGGGCTTCGAGCTATGCATCAATCTATGATCCCGACGATGCGGGAGTTTATTATGGCGGCTCGGCTTGGGACAATCAGGCGCTTTTTGATTTCAATGGAAAGGCTCTCGCTTCGCTCGCCACATGGGGCTTGGCTGGAGTCGGCGCGGAAGCTCCCGTTCGTCCCGATGTCGCTGAGGAAGTGGAAGTGCGCGTTCGGCTTGGCGAAAAATTGGTTTTGCCCGAACAAGTCAATGTCTTGAACAATGACGGCTCGAAATCTACGTTAGCCGTAAAATGGAACGTCACCACGGACAACGGCGTTCCTGTGGAAGAAATTCCGCTGCGCGGCGTTGCCGAATATAAAGTTCGGGGCGTGGCCGACACTGCGCCTGTTTTGGCTCGCGTCGCCGCAATCGAGCTGAATTACGTGGAAAATCCTTCGTTCGAAGAAGCCGACGTTTCAATGTGGAACATCGAAAATCTTTCCAACGTGGACGAACTTTTCGTGATGGACAAGCAGACTGACGCGAAAACCGGCACGAAGGCTTTGCATTATTATTCCGAATCGCCGATGCATTTTAAGGTGAGCCAGACGGTGCGTTCTCTCGCGCCCGGAAAATACAAGGCTTCGATGGTGCTTCACGGCGGCGACGTGGGAAAGCGCGAAGACCAAAAGATTTTCCTTTTTGCCATTTCGGGCGGAAAAGAATATCGCGAAAAAACTTTCACCGATGGATGGCGCGCGTTCTTCACGCCGGACATTCAGGATATCGTCGTGGGCGCGGACGGAATTGTCACGATTGGCGTGGAGGCGGAACTTCCCGCAAAAGCCTGGGGCAGTTTTGACGATTTCATTCTCACGCCGCAAAAATAATTGAACCTCTAAAAACTGAAGTTTTTAGAGGTAACTTTGAAAATGCGATGTTCTTTGTCGCGCTATTATAGCGACGAAGAATTCGTCGGCATATTCGAAAAATTGCCAAAGGCAAGTTTTTCGAGGTGCCAATAATTTTTGAAGCAGACAGTTAAAATTGGCGGCGAAAATCCGTCGCTAGTTTTAACTGTTAAAAATTTTGTTTTCATTTGAAATTAAAATTTTCGCGAGTTTTACAAAGTAAAACTCGTAAGCAAGCCGCAAGGCTTGCGATTTTCGCTTCCGCAAGGGGCTTCAGAAAAAAAATCGACTTGAAAATCCGTCGCCAATTTTGGCGCAAACTCTCCATAATATTGAAGAAAATCGCAAATTTTTCGACTTTTTTCTCGAATTATCACAATTTTTTTTGATTTTTTCTGTTGACAAAACGCAAAACTGTAGTATAATGATGTGATAAGGAAGTTGATTTTTTATATAATCTTGTTTTCCTTATATTTCACAAAATCATATATCCTGGAGGAAATATGAAAAAGAGTTATGTTGTTCTTTCTACAATCGCTGTCGCGGCTATGCTTCTTTCTGTGACAAGCTGTGGAAAGAAGGCTGCATCCAATGCAAACAAG
Organism: uncultured Treponema sp.; assembly: GCA_947174385.1. GTDB lineage: Bacteria > Spirochaetota > Spirochaetia > Treponematales > Treponemataceae > Treponema_D. Next base: position 3,530 of record CAMWIU010000121.1, on the reverse strand, counting down.
TTGGTTGTCTGGTCATTCACAGATGAATTGCAGACAATGATTGACAAGTACTACAAGCCGTCGCATCCTGGCGTTGAAGTTGAGTATTCTCTCACGCCGACAGATCAGTTCCCCAACAAATTGGATCCTGTTCTTGCTTCAGGCAATGGTGCTCCGGACGTAATGGCGTTGGAAAATGCTTTCGTTCGCAAGTATGTTGATCAGGGCGACAAGCTTTTGCTCGACATCACGGACGAATACAATGCCGTGAAAGACAAAATGGTCGCATATCCTGCGGAAATCGGAACTCTCAATGGACGTGTCTATGCCGTTTCTTGGCAGGTTGCTCCTGGTGCTGTTTTCTATCGCCGCTCTTTGGCAAAGAAATATCTCGGCACTGATGATCCGGCCGCTGTTCAGGCGAAGCTCAATGACTGGAATGCGTTCGTTGCGACTGCTCGCGAACTCAAGAACAAGTCAAACGGAACTTGCGTTATCGTTTCTACGACTGGCGACCTTTTCAACCCCTATTATGGCGGACGCAAAGGACCTTGGGTACAGGGTGGAAAACTCGTGATTGATCCTGCCATGGAAGATTACATGGACATGGTTAAACTCCTCAAGGAAGAAAGCCTCGAAGGACGCCAGGCTCAGTGGGCTGAAGGTTGGTTCGCTGGTATGAAGGGCGAGTTGAAAGACGAAAGCGGAAAAGCCGTTGAAGTCTTCTCTTACTTCCTCCCGACATGGGGCTTGCACTATACTCTCAAGCCGAACGCTGGCGACACAGCGGGCGACTGGGCTATGTGCGCTGGACCTGCTCCTTATCGCTGGGGTGGTACTTGGGTAGCCGCTTACAAAGGCACGAAAGTTCCTGAACTTGCCAAGGACTTCTTGATGTTCGTTGGTACGGACGATGGATTCCTCGAGCAGTGGGCGAAAGACACTGGCGACGTAGTTTCTAACAACAACGTTGTCAACAAAATCAAAGACACATACACTGAACCGTTCCTCGGCGGACAGAACCACTATGCTGAATTCGCTGAAATGGCGAACCACGTAGACGGAAAACTCTGCCAAGGCACAGACCAGGCTATTGAAGGCTTCTGGGGCGAGGCGGTTTCCTCATTCCTCAACGGCGAGCGTTCAAAGGCTGATGCCATTGCTGATTTCAAAAAGCACGTGGCGGAAGAACTTGGAATTCAGTCGTAAACTGTTTTGCAGATAGGTGCGCTTTTGGCGCACCGTATGAGAGCGTGGTATGACATTCAGAAAGTTTGTTGTACCACGCTTTTTTTTAAGTTTTGTTCGCGCGCTGTGTTTTCTCGCTAACGCGTTGGATTTCGATGAAAAATAGGAGGAAAGAATGCCAAGGACAAAAGTGAAAGGTTCCGAAGCCAAATTGGCAAAATACGGAGTTTTCTTTGTTTTGCCGTTCATCATTGTCTATTTGATTTTCAATTTTTGGCCTACATTGTATACGATTTTGCTTTCGTTTACAGATTTGAATGGGTTTCAAACTTTTAGAGAAGCCGAATGGGTTGGTTTTTCCAACTGGGCAAGTCTTGTCAAGGACGTTAACTTTTGGGGCGCGGTTGGCAACACATTCATAATGTGGGGCTTCAACTTTATTCCGCAGTTGGGAATCGCGCTTATTTTTGCGGTTGTTTTTACAGATCCGACTTTGACAGGTTTGAGAGGAAAAAATCTTTTCCGCGCGCTTTTTTATCTGCCGAACCTTCTTACCGCCGCTTCGATTGCGATTTTGTTCCGAAGCCTTTTCGCCTATCCAATCGGACCGATCAACCAGTTCTTTACGAAATTGGGAATTCAGGCGACTGTCGTTCGCGATAATGGCGAAGTGATAAAAGAAGCCATCCAATTCTTCCGCAGCCCGGCGTGGTCGCGAGGAATCGTTTCTTTCATCCAATGGTGGATGTGGTGCGGTCAGACTTTGATTATGCTCATGGCGGGCATCACTTCGATTTCTCCGTCTTTGTATGAAAGTGCCGTTGTCGATGGCGCGACGCAAGGTCAGCAGACTTGGTACATCACGCTGCCGCTTTTGCGCCCGATGATGCTCTATCTTATGGTGACTTCCGTAATCGGCGGTATGCAGCTGTTTGAAATTCCGTTCCTTTTGACGGATATGCGCGGCGGTCCGGATTACAAGATTCGCACGATGGTTTTGTATATGTACAACACGGCATTCCAGGGCAAAAACCGATATGGCTATGCTTCTACAATTGCTATGGGCGTATTCATAATTACTATAATTCTTTCTGTCTTTATGTCGTACATCCTTAAGGATCGCAGTGACGCAAAGAAAAGGAAGTAGGAGGAGAATATGGAATATAAAGCTTATAAAACAGTGCAGAAAACTTTGATATACATTTGTATGATCATCTTTGCCCTGATTGCGATTGTTCCGATTTGGATAATGCTCGTAAACTCTACGCGCACGACCGAAGAAATCAACGCCGGCCTTGCAATTTTGCCTGGAAAAAGTTTTATCAACAACTGGAACATTTTGATAACATCTGGTTCGGGCTTGAAAGTGGGCGCGGGTGGCGGAAAACTCATTGACGCGCTGAAAGATAGTGGCAATTCATATCAATATGTTGCACTTGGCGATTGGATTGTGAACTTTAGCAGCGGAAAATTCCAGATTTGGCGCGCGTTCTTGAACTCCGCGATTGTGGCTTCTTGCGCTACGATTTTGAATCTGTATTTTTCCACCCTCACGGCGTATTCAATTCACGTTTACCGCTTCAAGGGACGAATGATTGTTTGGGCGTTTATCATGGTCATCATGATGATTCCGGCTTCGATTTCATTCATTGGTTTCTACCAGTTTATGGCTCGAATCCGCCTTTTGGACAGTTTTATTCCGTTGATTATTCCTGCCATCGCAAGTTCGGCGACGGTTCTTTTCATGCGTCAATATATGGCTTCGGTGCTTTCGCTGGAACTTATTGACGCTGGACGAATTGACGGCGCGGGCGAATTCAGGATTTTCAACCAGCTTATCATCCCGATTATGCAGCCGGCTTTGGCGACGCAAGCGATTTTCGGCTTCGTTGCGAACTGGAACAACTTTGTTACGCCGATGGTTTTGCTTCAAAGCGACAGCAAGAAAACCTTGCCGGTTTTGGTGCAACTTTTGCGCGGCGACATTTACCGCACGGAATACGGTGCCATTTACATGGGTATCGCGGTTTCGCTTGTTCCGATTATCGTGTTCTATTGCTTTATGTCGCGATTCATCATCAGCGGCGTTACGATGGGCTCTGTAAAGGAATAGGATTCACTTTTTGTGCTCTGCGGCGCAATGATTTGTTTGCCGCAGAGAAAAGGCTTCTGAAAAATTTTAATTTTTCAGAAGCCTTTTTTTATATGGCGAGTGCTACAAATTTCGTGCAATTTTCCGATTTTTTTTATTTTTCAAAAAATAAAATTCACACTTTGATTTGCGAAAGCACTTCGCCGATGGATTCTTTAATCTCCAAATACGCGCGAGAATCAGACTGCGTCGCGGACTTATTTACTGTCTA
>CAMWIU010000120.1 GCA_947174385.1 uncultured Treponema sp. | reverse complement strand
TCGCGGACAGCGCGCCGGAATATAATTGGGCGAAATTCTAGAAATCGGAAGGAAAACGGAGGAAAAAATGAAAAAAGTCGAGCCAGAAAACACTTCGCGAAACGAGGCGTTCAAGCTTTGGATGGACGCGCCAAATCCAATGGTAACGTTTTTCAAGAACATCGACGTTACGCCGCTCGTAAAATTAAGCCGCCGCCGAAAACTGAAATTCAACATGCTGCTCTGCTATTGCATCGGAAAAGCCGCTTCCTCCGTGAAGGAATTCTACTTGCTTCCCGTGGGGCGCGACTTGATTTTGTACGATTCGCTCGCCGTGAACACGATCGTAAAAAACAAGGACGGCGAAGTAAGTTCATGCGACATACTTTTCACCAAGGACTTGGCGGCGTTCAACGATGACTACATTCGCCATACAACGCAAGTCGCCCAAACTTGCCAAAACCGAGATTTGACGGATTCAATGGTAATCGGAACTTCCGCTATCATCGACACTGAAATCGAAGGAGCGGTCGGAATGAATAGCGGAATATTCAACAATCCTTTTATGATTTGGGGCAGGTACAAAAAGCGGCTTTTCAAATACGCGCTCCCGATTTCGTTTCAATTTCATCATACGCAGATGGACGGAGCGCACGCAGGAAGATTTCTCGAAAACTTGCAGGACGAGATAAACAAGATGAAATGAAACCGCGCCTGCGGAATTCAAATTTTATGCCTTGACATTTTCGGCGCGGCTTTTTGCCCGTGCCATTTTCCGCTGATTCTTTTCAGAAAAATCCGCATCCTCGCCACGCGCTTCCTGTCCAATCGCCGTGATTTTTCCGCCGCGCAATTCTTTCGGCTGAATCGAAATCCCGAGTTTTTTTTCAAGCGACGAAAGCGCGCGAAGCTCGTATGCATCGCCGAGCACGATGTTCACGCCGCGCTTTCCCGCGCGAGCCGTTCTTCCCGCCCTGTGCACGAAAAAGTCCCCGTCGCCCGGCAAGTCCGTCTGCACCACGAATTCAATGTCAGGAATGTCAAGGCCGCGGCTTGAAAGGTCGCTCGTTACGAGAATCGGAGTCTTGCCGTTTTTGAAATGCGCCAACATTGTTTGCCGCTCCTGATTCTTCGTGCGTGCGTGAAGCAAGGCGCAGTTCACTCCCTTGTATTTGAGCTTTGACGCGATGTTTTCCACTTGGTCGGCGCGGCTCGTGAAAACCAAAATCTTCGGGCAAATGCGCTCGCCGTCATTTTTGGCGTTCTTGAGCGCGAAAACGAGGCTTCGCAAAAAGTCGATTTTTTCGCGCCTCTCGCAGAAAAACGCCCAATGCTCGATCCTGTCGCGAAGGACGCTTTCTTTTATTTTCGTTGTTGAAAAATTTTCCGCGCTTTCGCCGCGAACATTTTTCAAAATCGCAGAAAATTCTTTTTCGACTTTCGCGGAAATCGTCGCGCTGCATGCGACAAACTGCACCGCGCTTGTGAAACTTTCGGCAAACGCCACGGTCTCGTCCGAGATTTCCTTTGAAAAAAGCCTGTCCGCCTCGTCGAGCACGAGCGCGGACGCTTGTGAAACTTTGAGCTTTTTAAGGCGGAGCAATTCCAAAAGGCGCGCCGGAGTGCCCACGACAATCGCGGGCTTTTCCTTGAGCGTCTCTATTTGCCGCTTTATGGGCGCGCCTCCGATGAGCAACGCGCACTTCAAGTCCGTGACAGAAGACGCCGCCTGCTTTAGCTGCGAGGCGAGTTCGAAAGTGGGCGCGAGAATGACAATCTTCACTTCGGAAGAAGGATTTTCCTTGATTCTCTGCAAGAGCGGAATCAAAAACGCGAACGTCTTTCCGCTTCCCGTCTCGGACTGGAATACGGTATCTTCGCCGCGCAAGATCACAGGAATCACGCTTTCCTGAACAGAAGTTGGGATTTTTATTCCGATATTTTCAAGGCGGGAAATGAAACTTTCTTCCACGCCGAGTTCTGCAAAAGTTTTCGCCATGCGAACATTCTATCAAAAATAAACTTGAAACGCAAGCGCGATTTTGCTATAATTTAGGAATGAAAATCGGAATAGACACATTCTGCTGCGACCACGGAAGGAGCGGCACCGGAACATATCTTTACTACCTTGCATCCGCATTGGGAGAAAACGGCGGAAACGAGTACGTGCTTTTTGGATCGGGAATCGACCGCTACACTTACAGCGCGGAAAGCGCGATGCCTTTTGTCGAAGTGAAAGTCCCGGACTCCATCCAGGCGGAAATCCTATGGCACAGATTCCTTTCGAAGAGATTCTACAAGGCGCAGAAATTTGACGCGGTGCTATATCCTGCGGCATCGAGAATGCTTCCTTCCAAATTTTCAGTTCCCGGAGCGGCCGTAATAAACGACACACTTTCGATGATGATTGCGAAATCCGTAATTCCAAAGAAAGCCACGCTGAAAAATCTTTCGCGCGCGCAGAAGATAATCGTGCCCACGAAATTCCTTCGAAACGACTTGATTTCGCTCGGACTTGACGGCGAGAAAATCGCCGTGGTGCGGCACGGCATCGACCACAGCAGCTTCTACCAGCATCCCGCCGAAGAGCGCGACATCATCGACATAAAGCCTTTCGCGATAAAGCCGCCGTACATACTCTATCCGTCGCGCATTTCGGGCGCGGGCAAAAAGCACATCGAGCTGATAAAGGCGTTCGGCATTTTCAAGGAGCGCACGCAAGCCCCGCACAGGCTAGTGCTGGCGGGGCAGGAAGACGACTTCGCCGAAGAAGTGCACAAGGCGGTGTTCGCGTCAAAACACGCGAGCGACATTTTCCTTACGGGATTCTTTCCGCGCGAAGGCTTGGTGCAGCTTTACGGCGGGGCTGATGCCTGCGTCTTTCCGTCCGTTCAGGAAGGGGCTGGGCTTCCCCTCATCGAGGCGATGGCATCCGGCGTGCCCGTGGCGTGCTCGAAGTCGGGCGCGCTTCCCGAAACATCGGGCGGAAACGCAATCCTTTTTGACAGCGACTGCGCGGAAGAAATCGCGCTTGCAATCGAAAAAGTCTGCACGCAAGGCGAAGAGCGCGACCGCCTCATAAAAAACGCCCTCGCTTGGAGCGAAGGCTTCACATGGCAAAAATGCGCCCGCGAAACGGCGGAAATCCTGCAAAGCATTTAGTGCCGCGAAAACGCCACATCTCGCCTATAAAAAATCGGCACATTATACGACTCATCCTCATAAAGCAGGCTTTTCACAAAAAAGCACAGGGCAAGTCCCTCTGTATCGGGACAGGGCAAATTCTTTTCTTCGCGGACGTGCTTGTCCTTTTTGAAAAAAACGCCGTCACACAAATCAATCCACACGAATTGATAAAGCTCGAAATCAAAATAGCAAAGCGAGCAGGGCGCGGCTTTTACGGCGGAATCGATTTTAAAGCACTCCTCGTCTTCGGAAACAGAAGGCTTTGCGAAAACGACAATTTCATGCGGCGACTTTTCCAATTCGCCACTTTCCTTGTTTTCATGCCAGGAACTTTCGTTCGCAACAAAAACGCAGAGATCTTCAGGATTTTCCGCGTCATCAAGTGTGAAATACATTTTTCGAGGAAGGCGAATCCGTTTTGTCTTTCCTATGGTAACAGTCCTTTTCGCAGTTTCCACCCGCGATGCCGAAACCGGCGTCCAAAAATTCAGCTCGATTTCTTTGCCGAAGCATTCGTCATCCAAGACATTCCATACGATGTCATGGGAACTCGAGCCAAATTCGTCTATCACGCCGCCAATCGCGAAAATAAAATACCCGGGGAAAAGATAAAAGAGAAAGACGAGCAAACCGAAAAGCACGCAAGAAACCGCGCGAAAAACGCTCTTTGCTTTTTTCATAAGCCATTAAAAAACAAGGAGGCGCGAAGCCTCCCTTTTCAAAAATCTTACGCCGATTGAAGCAGGGCTTCCGCCTCGGGCTTGCGCTTCATTTCCACCACGTCCTTCGTAATTTCAAGCCGCTTTTTGCCCGGCACACTCGGAAGCTCGTACATCGAATCCAAAAGCAGCTTTTCCACGATCGCGCGAAGTCCGCGCGCGCCGGTTTTCTGCTTTATGGCGGTGTCGGCGATCGCGCCAATCGCGTCGTCGGTGAACTGCAAGTCAACGTTGTCCATCGCGAACGAAGCCTTGAACTGCTTCGTGATGGCGTTCTTGGGCTGCGTGAGGATTTCGACCAAATCGTCGCGCGTCAAATCCTTGAGTGCGACGGTAATCGGCATTCGTCCGATGAGTTCAGGAATAAGGCCAAATTTCACGAGGTCGTCCGGAGTCACTTGGTTCAAAAGCTGCATCCTTTCCTCGTCCGTCATCGTGGCGACGTTCGAGCCGAATCCGAGCGAATGTTCCGCCGTGCGCTGCTCGATGATTTTTTCAAGTCCGACGAACGCGCCGCCCAAAATGAAAAGGATGTTCGTCGTGTCGATGTCGATGAGTTCCTGATTCGGATGCTTTCGCCCGCCCTGCGGAGGAACGGAAGCTTTCGTGCCCTCGATGATTTTCAGGAGCGCCTGCTGCACGCCTTCGCCCGAAACGTCGCGGGTAATCGAAGTGTTCTCGCTCTTTCGCGCGATCTTGTCTATTTCGTCGATGAAGATGATTCCGCGCTCGGCTTGCGCTATGTTTCCGTCCGCAGCGTTGATGAGCTTGAGAAGCACGTTTTCAACGTCCTCGCCGACATAGCCCGCCTCGGTGAGCGTGGTCGCGTCCGCAATCGCAAACGGCACTTTGAGCTTCTGCGCGAGCGTTCTCGCCAAAAGCGTCTTTCCGCTTCCGGTAGGTCCGATGAGGAGAATGTTCGATTTTTCTATCTTGACTTCGTTGTCCGCCTGTTCCGCCTTGCCCAAAACCGCAAGCCGCTTGTAATGGTTGTAGACCGCGACGCTGAGGGCTTTTTTCGCATCGTCCTGGCTCACGACATATTGGTCGAGATAGGACTTGAATTCCTTGGGACTGGGCACTTGGCTCAATTCGAGCTGCTCGACTCCGGCTTCCAAGTCCTCGAGCGTCCGCTGCGCCAAAAAAGCGCAGTCCTTGCAGATGAAAATATTGTCGATTTTCGACATCACGAGCTTTCGCTCTTCGTCGCCCGGCTTTCCGCAAAACGCGCAGAAATTGGCGTTTATGTTCTTGAACAAACTCATGATTCGCTTTCCTCAATTCATCAATAGAATTTTCAAAAGAATTTATTTTGCCTTGCGGCTTTCCATAACCGTGTCAACAATGCCGTATGATTTCGCGTCGTCCGCCGTCATATAGAAATCGCGCTCGATGTCCTTCGCAATCGTCTCTTCGCTTTGCCCGGTGTGGGAAGCGAGGTATTTTACCGAAAGTTCCTTGAGACGTATGATTTCCTTGGCCTGAATCGCGATGTCGCTTTCCTGACCGCCGACGCCGCCGCGCGGCTGGTGAATCATCACGCGGGAAGAAGGGAGCGCGAAACGCTTTCCTTTTGAGCCGCCCGCAAGGAGAATCGCCGCCATGCTCGCCGCCTGCCCAAGACAGATCGTCTGAATCGGGCATTTGACGTATTGCATCGTGTCGTAAATCGCAAGCCCCGCCGTAACCGAGCCGCCCGGAGAATTGATGTATATGCTGATGTCCTTGTCAGGATTCTCGGACTCAAGGAAAAGAATTTGCGCCACGACCAAATCCGCCGTAGCATCGTTGATTTCGCCGTCAACGAAAATAATCCTGTCCTTGAGAAGGCGCGAGAAAATGTCATAGGAACGCTCGCCGTTTCCGGTGCGCTCTATGACATAGGGAACCAATGTGTTCATTTTTTCGTTCATACTTTTCTTCATATTTTCAAATATAGCGATTTTTGCCCCAAGCGGCAACAAAAAATCGCGGCGCTTTCGCGCCTAGTTCTGCCTGAACAAATCCGCGAACGCGATTTTATCGCCCTTGGAAACTTTCACTTCCTTGTAGAGTTCGGCGTAAAGCTTTTGCTCCTTCGCGTCGTCGATCAAGTATTCCTTCGAACGCGCGTCCTCGTAGTGCTTTTTCACCTCTTCCACGGTGGAATTGCTCTGCGCGGCGATTTCCTTGTATTTTTCCTCGATTTCTTCGGGAGTGACGCTGATGTTGCGAGCGCGAATGAGGCTGTCCACAATGATTCGGCTCTTGAGCATTTTTTCGCTGTCGCCTGTCCACTGCGCGAGCATCTGCTCCTTCGTCTGTCCCGAAGCGACAATCATTTTTTCCAATTGCTCGGGCGTGGTGCGGAACTGATTCGCCATCATTTCCCAGCGGCCGTTCAGCTCCGTTTCAAGCATGCTCGCAGGAAT
>CAMWIU010000119.1 GCA_947174385.1 uncultured Treponema sp. | reverse complement strand
GAATAAATCGCGAGCATTTCGTCCTTTGTTTTTTTCTTCATAAATTTTTCTCCAATTTTCTTATTGCATCCATTTTGCAAGGTCGATGATGTTGAGCGGCGTGGCGCTTCCCAAAATGCACAGCGCGGCAAAAATGAGAAACGTCAGCGGCATGTACTTTCCGCGTTTGATTAAAGCCAACGCGCACGATGCGATGCTGAAAATTATGTACAGCAGGGCTGCCACGCGAGCGGGCGTGTAGCCTTCGGCGTCGATTTTTATGACGAACGCGAAAATCTGCATCGCCACCAAAGGCAGCATGAAAAGCGCGCCGTATCTTCGGAAAAATACGAAAAACGGACTTTCATCGGGCATCGAGGCAAAATAGAAAAACAGATAGCCGCTAGTTGCGAACGAAATGTATAGAAAGATTTCTCTCTCCAGAAAGGTGCGCATGAACAGGCATTTGAAAAGATACAGGTATAGTAACGCAAGGAATAAGATTTCAATAGTCAGTAAAATCTGTAGCACTATGACCTTGTAGGCGGCAGACAGTGAAATCTGTTCTCGATCTCTCGTCGCGAACGCAATGAAAATCATCGGAAAAAGCACAAAAAGCGAAATACATGGCAGCAGTGTAAAGACATTGTCGAAGATATAGTAAGGAATGGCTATATATAGATTATTGGATACAAGGCGGAGCACCTCACTAACGATAATTGCACAAATGGCAAAAATCCCTGCGATTACGGCAGATGCTATGCAATTGGGAAACGCAATGTCGTTTCCTTGAGTGTGCATCAAAATGAACATGATTATCGCGCACAGCGCGAGCGTCACTCCGACTAAAAGCACTTCCCGCCGCTCTCCTCTCTCGATTTGCAAAAAAAGAAGCGGCAGCACGAAAATCGACATCGCGAAAATTATCGCCTGCGCTGCAAGTTGCGCGCGCTGTTCGAAACGTCTTTCCACAAGCAGTTGCGCCATCAACGAAAACAGCATTCCCCACGTGCCCGCATAAGCAAGCCGATTCATGAATTCTTCCAACTCATGCGATGAATTGTCCATGTAGATTTCCGCCATCGCCACTGCCGTCACAATTTCAAGAACAAACAACGCCGGAAAACGCGCCACGGCGGATTTTTGCAAACGCCACAATTTCAAAAAAAAGCCCTGCTTTCGCGAAGAAGAATTTGTCATGAATGCGTCTCCATTAAATTTCCAAAAATTCAACTGCGCTTCTTGTTGAAAAATCTCGCGACTGTTTCATCTCGCGTCGCAGCCAAAATCAAAATTCCTGTTGCGGCGAAAACCAGCAATGTAAGTGCGAGCGGAATTCCGTTTCCGAAAAATCTTCCGAGCGCGGAAAATTTTTGCACGAAAAATTTATGCGCGAAGAATGCTGGCGCGCTCGCTGCGATCGAAATGAAAATCATTTTCGCCGTGTAGACTACGCTTGATTTTACCACGCCGCCCACGTCGATTGTGCGCATTTTTTTCAGGAACGCGAAAAGCAAAACCGTGTTCGCGCCGCTCGCCGCGCTCAATGCGAACGCGATTCCAGCCCCGCGCCATTTGAATGAAAGCGCGAACGAAAGGATTATGTCCGCCGCCATTGAAATTATTCCTGCGAGAGTCGGAAGCTTCGTATTGCCCTGCGCGTAAAATGCCGGCGAGACGATTCTGTTCAACGCGATGAAAAACAATCCCGCGATGTGGAACGTGAACGCGCTCAAAGTCAACGCGACGGAAGTGTCGTCGAAGCGGCGGCTTTTGTAAACGAGCTGGATTATTTCGCGCCCCGTGATGAGCGAATAAAACGTGATTGGAATCGTGATGAGCGCGATGATTTTTATCGCCCATGTCAGCATCGAATTGTATTCGCTCCATTGTCCGCGCTTTGCGAACGAAGAAAGGTCGGGCAAAATCACAGTTCCAATCGAAACTGCGAAAACTCCCAAAATCAATTCTTGCAAGCGAAGCGAATATTGAAGGCTCGAAACGACTCCTTCTCCGCAGCGGCCGGCGAGCGCGGTGGAAATCAAATCGTTGAGTTGGTATGAAGCCATTCCGATTATCGTGGGCACTATCAGCGCAAGGACTTTTTTTGTTCCCGGATTTGAAAAAGTTTTTTTGAGCGAAATGAATTTTATCGGCCATCCGCATTTGAAAACGAACGGCAGTTGGAACGCCGCTTGAAGGAATCCGCCCGCGATTACGCCGACGGACATTGCCCGCGCGGGATTCGCCATTTTCGGCGAAAGAATGTATGTTCCGAAAATCACGCAAAGATTGAAAAGAATCGGAGTGAAGCCGCTCGGAAGAAAAATGTTCTCGCCGTTCAAAATTCCTTGGAAGCACGCCGCCACGGAAATCACGAAAAGATACGGAAACATTATTCGCGTCAAAAGCGAAGTTTCGGCGACGAGAGCCGCTTCTTCCGATTTCAAAAAAATCCGCACCAAAACGGGAGCCGCGAGAATTCCCGCGCAAACGACGATCGCCGTCAAAAACGAAACGAGCGTGAACGTCGCGCAAACGAATTCGCGTGTTTCTTCGCGCTTTTTTCCGCTTTCCAAATATTCTTTGAAAGTTGGAATGAACGCCACGGAAATGCTGTTTTCGGCGAAAAGCCTTCGCAGCAAATTCGGAATCAAAAACGCGATTCCGAAAGCGTCCGCGAGCGCGCCAGTTCCCAAAAAACGCGCCTTCGTCATTTCGCGCACAAGGCCGAGTACGCGGGAAATCATCGTGAGAAACGAAAGTTTTATGCCGGAAGAAACCAAATTCTTTTTCATCAAAGTTTTTCTATTATAAATCACTTTTCGGAAAAAAGTAAATAAGATTTGAAAAAATCCTTGCAAAATTTAAAAATGAGTGTTAAAATTGAAAATACATTTTATTCATATTTGCATTTTTAAATCTTCAAAGTCAGGAGAAAAATGTGGTAAAAAAACGTTTTTTTCAGCGCGTGGGCAAAGTTCCTATAATTCCCGTTTCAATGAAAATTTTGATAATTTTCATTTCGTTGATTCTGATGTCGAACTTCATGACGAACTTGATTTCGATTCAATTGAATCAGCGGCGCATCATTGATCTGTCGAATCAGCTTATGGTGACGCAGCTCAAGGGAATGTACAAGAACGCCAGCAGCCAGTATCAAATTTATTCCTACAAAAAAAATCGCGAGGAATCGCTTGAAAAAATCGCTTCCGCCGCGTCCGAGGAATTTTCCAATCCGCACAGCGTCGCGCTTTGTTTTGAAAGAACGGGGCGAGTTTTGTTTTACACGAACGCGGACGGTTCGAGGCTTTTCAGTTTTGACGACAAAGCCGCGCTCGAAAAATTGAATTACGATTTTGATCGAGGCGTGAGCGAGGGGCAGGTGAGCTTTTCGCTGAGCGACGGCGAATATTTTGGCGTGTACAAATATTCCGACGATTGGAGCGCGTTCCTTGTTCGCGCCGAATCTCGGCAAGATACGTCGAAATACACTTGGCGAATCATATTGATAATTTCGATTTTGATTTTTGTCTTGACGGCGGTTTTCATCGTGCTGGGAATCTACATGTTCAGAAAAGTTTTCTCCAGCATCGCGCGAATTACGCAAAGCCTCTACGACATGCAACAAAAATCCAAATTGGATTTGATTGACATTGACGGCGCGCCGAACGACGACGTGACTTATTTGGCCGCTTCGTTCAACTCGCTTTCGGTTTCGGTAAACAATCTGCTTTCCACGTTCCAAAAATTCGTTTCGAAAGATGTCGTCTCGAAAGCGTATTCCGACCACACGATAAATTTGGAAGGACAACAGCGCGAGCTCACGATTTTGTTCAGCGACATAAAAAGTTTTACGTACCGCACGGAAACTTTGGGCAACGAAATTATCGACTTGCTCAACGTTCATTACAACGGCGTAATCCACAATGTCCACGAACAGAATGGCGTTGTCGGTTCGATTATCGGTGATGCGATTTTGGCGATTTTCGGCACTTACGGAACTGGCTACAAAAAGTCGCTTCAAGCGATTGACGCCGGCTGGGAAATCACTTACATTACGGCGGAACTTCGCCGAAAGATGATGTTGCAGCGCAAGAAAATTGAAGAATCGCGAAAGCTTACTGCGGCGGAAGAGCGCGTCTACAAAGCCGTGCTTTTGGATGTGGGCGTTGGAATCGACGGCGGAACGGTTTTCTACGGAAACATCGGAAGCGACGAGCACATGACGAACACTGTCATCGGCGACAACGTGAATTCCGCGTCGCGGCTTGAAGGCGTTACTCGTGTTTATCGTTTGCCCGTGATCGTTTCCGAATACATCGCGAAGGAAGTGGGCAAAAACGAGCGATACAAATTCTATGAAATTGACACGATTCAAGTGAAAGGAAAGTCGAAGGGCAAAAAAATATTTTATCCTTTGGACTTGTTCAATCCTGATCAAAAGTCGCTCATCGAAAAATTCGAAATTTACGAAACTGCGCTCGCCGCGTATTACGAAGGCAATTGGAAGGACGCAAGAAAACTTTTCAAAAAATGCGAGTTGGAAGTTTCTCAAGTTTTCCTTGAGAGAATGGGAGCACGCGGCAATGCGCCGGAAAAATGGAGTGGAATATGGACAATGACATCGAAGTAGAAAAAGACGAAGCGAAAAAAAAATTGGATATGAAAGAAGAGCAATTGCGTCGCGAAGATTCGGCTTTTGAAAAAACCGAGCAAGAGCGTTCGGAAAATTTGAAAGTTGAATCCGCCGCTAGCGAAAATGAAAAAATCGCGCAAGCCGAAAACGATTTGAACGAGCAGGCGGAACGCGATTCCCAAGTCCAAAACGCGCTTTTGAAAAACGACGAAGATTTGCCCGCGTTCGTTCCAAACACCGAAAGCGAAGTGATGCTTTTCCTTGCCGACGAACTTGAGCCGCTTCGTCGAGCCAAGCGCGTAAATGTATACGATTTGGAAACTGAATACGCGAAAACTCGCAAGAACAAATTGTGGTCGGTTTGGATTATGCTCGCGCTCACTTTTTTGGTCATTGTCCTCGCGACTGTTTTTACGGTGGGCGGACTTTCTGCCAGCAACGAAAAAATCGACGTGAGTTTTTCTTCGTTCAAAGATTTGGACTTGCAGAATCTGTTCAACCAGCTTCAGCGGACGCAGGAAAAATTCGAAGAAGCCACGAAGCGCAGCGCGGAATTGCGAGGTCATCTTGAAACCCGTCTTGCGCAGGCGGCGATGAGACGCGACAATGATTTGAACCTTTTGAAAAACACGCGCCTTTCCCGTTTGATTGTCGCAAATCGAACGAAAGAAATCCAATCAAACTATGATGACGAACTCGCCGCGATTCATTCGGAATTCGACGCGGATTTGGCGGCAGCCGAAGCGGAAGCCAAGCAATACGAAGAACAGCTTGAATCTTATGACAGCGAAAATGTGGCGCGCGCCCAAAAATGGGAACAGCAGATGGACAGTGAACGCCAAGTCTATCAGCTCGAGCGCGAACGCCTTGTGGAAAGCTACGAGGCGCGTCTTGAAACGGCTCGGCAGAATTTGGAAGCTACTCGCCAAAAGAATTTCGAAGAAAAAATCGCGGTTACGAACGAAATCACCAAACGTTATGAAGGCGAGCTTGACGCGCTTGATCCTGTCATAAATGATTCCAAAACGCTTGCCGTGATAAATTCGCTCGCCGAAGTTTATCCTCAGCAATTTGACGCGGAATCAATAATCGCTTTGGATGAAAACATCAGCGAAGATTTCGCGGCGGTGTTGCGCCAAATTCAGTCGGACTACGACAATCTCGAATTGCTTTATTCGCATTCAACTTCGATTCCAAACCGAAACACAATGAAAGACATTTCGGCCTCGGAGAAAAAACTTTCCGATGCGATGGTAAATAGGGTGGCACGAGCCGCCCTCGCCGAAATTCAAGGGCGCAGTTCTTCGTCTGCGGATTTGGAAGAACAATTGCGGACGGCAGAAATTCAGCGAGATTCTGCGCGTGCGGCAAGTCAGGCCTATATCGGAATTTTGAACAGTTCCGTCGTGGACGAAAACATTGCAGGATTTGTACTTGATCCTTTCGCAAGTTATGGCGTGGCGATTTTCGTGCGGAGCGCGTATTTAAATGGAATGCGACAGGATGGCGGCACAAAAGTGGAAATCTATGACGGCGATACGCTTGTGGCTACCGGCGCGATTGCGGGCGTTTCGGGAAGTTACTACATTTCGCTTGACGACGATTCCGACCGCGAAAAAATTTCCGTTGGAAATACGTTTGTCATTTCCGCCAACCATTAAGGGTTCATTGCAAATCGAATTTTCGAATTCGAAGATTTGAAAGTCGCCGAGAGCAATATGAATTTCGCAAAGTGAAGTGGGGGGCGGCGGGTTAGCTGGGCTGAGAGCGGGTTTTATTGGGTGTGTTTTAAGCAAGAGACAGACA
>CAMWIU010000118.1 GCA_947174385.1 uncultured Treponema sp. | reverse complement strand
TCATTTTTAACGCCCACCACTCGCGTCGGCAGGCTTGAAAATCATTTTTAACGCCCACCACTCGCGTCGGCAGGCTTGAAAATCATTTTTCGCGTCCAACACTCGCATCGGCTACCTTGAAAATCATTTTTCGCGTCCACTACCGCGCTCCCGCCGCCTTGAGCAGTTCCGCAACGTCCGTGGCATAGCACATTTCCGAATGCGCGAGCGCAGTCCAGCCGTCATTGTCCTTTGCGTTCAAGTCTGCTTTTGCTTCTATAAGAAGCCGCGCGGTGTCCGCCGCATCTTTGTCCGCGGCGCGCATCAGCGCGGTTTCGCCGTAATCGTTCTTCGCGTTCACGTCCGCATTTGCCGCTAGCAGGAGCCGCACCGTGTCCACGGCATCGTTCACCGCCGCGTATATCAGCGCGGTCGTACCTTGACTGTCCTTCGCGTTTACGTCCGCGCCCGCCGCAAGAAGGAGGCGCACGGTGTCCGCCGCATTCCACGCAGACGCAAACATCAGCGCGGTAAGGCCGTATTCCTCCTTTGCGTTCACGTCCGCTTTCGCCGCGAGCAGAAGCCGCGTCACGTCCGCAGCGTTTCCCGTAGCCGCGTACATCAGCGCGCTTCGGCCGGCATCGCTCTTTATGTTCACGTCCGCTTTCGCCTCAAGGAGAAGCCGCGCCACGTCCGCGGCGTTTTTCTGCGCCGCCCACATCAAGGCGTTCCAGCCGTATTCGTTCTTCGCGTTCACGTCCGCGCCCGCTTTTATGAGCCGCGACACTTCTGCGGTGTCGTTGTTCTTTGCCGCGTTTATGAGCGCGTCGGTCTTTGCGTCCGCGAACGCACATGTCGCCATGGTCAATGCCGCGAGCACGGCAAAACATTTCTTTTTTATCTGCGTCATGGCTTTAGTATGGCATACATTCGGCGGCGTGTCAACGCTTGGCGAAGGCAAGCATCTCACTTGCAAAAATCCGCGCGATGTGCTACAATCAATTCCAATCCAAGACATCAAAATATCGGACAAATCGAAAATCGCGAATGTTTCGCAGGAGGAAATATGAAACCCACGCTTTTGGTGCTGGCGGCTGGAATGGGAAGTCGATACGGCGGAGTGAAGCAGATTGACGCTGTAGGAAAGAACGGCGAATGCCTTTTGGATTTCGCCTGCTACGACGCGAAGAAAAGCGGCTTTGCGAACGTCGTTTTCATAATAAGGCGCGACATCGAAAAGGATTTCCGCGAGCGTCTCTTCGACAGGATCGCGGCACACTTCGACGCGGACTACGTTTTCCAGAGCCGCGAGTCGCTTTTGACGGAAGAGGAAATCGCGCGGACGGAAGGGCGCAAAAAGCCTTGGGGCACTGTCCACGCCGTGCTTTGCGCCGAGGAAAAAATCCGCTCGCCTTTCGCCGTGATAAACTCCGACGACTACTACGGGCGCGAGGCGTTCAAGACTTTGGGCGAATACCTTTCCGCGATTCCGAACGATTCTTCGGAACACGCGATGGTCGGCTACGTCCTCGAAAAGACCATGAGCAAAAACGGCTCTGTCTCGCGCGGCGTGTGCACCGTGGAAGGCGACATGCTTTCCACGATCGTCGAGAACACGAAAATCTACTATGACGAGGGAAAAATCGTGAGCGAGCTTGACGGAAAGAAAGTCGCGCTTTCGGGAAAGGAATGGGTGAGCATGAATCTTTTCGGATTCTCGCCGAAGGCATTCGAGACGTTCCACGAATACTGGGAGAACTTCCGCGCGCGCGGGCTTTTCACCGAAAAGGAAGAGGCCTTGCTTCCCGTGGCGGCGAGCGACATCGGAAAAAGCGGCAAGGGCAAGATCAAATTCTTCGCGTCAAGCGAATCTTGGTTCGGAATGACTTATCCCGAGGACCGCGAAATCGTGCGCGAGGAAATCGCTGCGAAAATCGCTGGCGGATATTATCCCGAAAGGCTTTGGGGCTGAAATCCGCATGCGTCCGCGAAAAAATCCGACGCAGATTGAACTTTCTTAAGGGAAAAACATGATCAAACTTGACGCGCTGAAATTTGAAAAAGTCTGGGGCTACGAGCTTTGGCTAGCCTCCACTCACGAAAACGGCCTGCAAAAAGATTTCCTCGAATACTCAGGCGGCGAATATCCGCTTCTCGTGAAGATAATCAACGCGGACGAAAGGCTTTCGGTCCAAGTCCATCCCGACGACGAATGCGCCGTCGCGCTTGAGGGCGCGGGGAATGTCGGAAAGACCGAATGCTGGTATGTCCTTGACGCAAAAGACGGCGCGAAGCTCGTCTACGGAATGGACGGCGAGCGTTCTTCGGAGGAACTTTCGGACGCGATAAAATCAAATTCACTCGAAAAATATTTGAACGAAGTTCCCGTAAAAAAAGGCGACTTCGTTTTCATCCCTTCGGGCACTGTGCACGCGATAGGCGGAGGCTTGCGGCTTTTGGAAGTGCAGCAGTCCTGCGACCTCACCTACCGCCTCTACGACTGGGGACGGCCGCGCGAAGTGCATATTGAAAAGGGATTGAAGTCGATCAAAAAAAATCCGCTTGCGAAAGTCGCGCAGTTCGGCGGAAGTTTCGAATGCGAATATTTTTCTTTGGAAGAGATAAAGATTTCAGGCGCGTATTCGGCGTTCAATTCGGGCGAGAAAAAAAATCCGCGCGAAACGATCCTTTTTTTCGTGCTCGAAGGAAGCGGGCGCGTAAAAGGCGGCGAGCGCGATTCGGAAGATTCTGCGGAAAAGATTCTCAAATGCGATTTTAAGGCGGAAGACATTTTCGCGCTTGGCGGAAAAGAAAAAATCACTTTCATGGCGGAGGGCGCGAGAATAATGAAAATCTCGTGCGGAAAAAAATGACAAACGAAATTCTTCTTGTGGCGTCGCTCTTGTTTTCATACGGCGCGTTGATTTTCCTGTTCCGTTTTTTCGGGAACGGCGGAGTATTCGCATGGATCGCGCTCGCGACGATTTTGGCGAACATCGAAGTGGCGGTGCTCGTGGACGCTTTCGGAATGGAGCAGACTTTGGGCAACACGCTTTTCGCGTCAACCTTTTTGGCGACGGACATTCTGAGCGAATTCTACGGAAAGAAAATCGCAAGGCGCGGCGTGCTCATCGGAATATGCGCGAGCGTGGCGTTCATATTTTTCTCGACGATTTGGGTGCGCTATGTCCCCTCCCCCAACGACGGCGTTATGGGCGCGATGCGGACGCTTTTTTCGAACACTCCGCGCATTTTGGCGGCGAGCTTCGCGGGATTCGCGGCGAGCGAAATGTTCGACATTTGGGCTTACGAAAAATGGCGCGCGTTCACGACGAGACTTTGCGGCGACGGCAGGAAATTCCTTTGGCTTCGCAACAACGGCTCGACATTGATTTCGCAGGCAATCAACATCGCGCTTTTCAACTTCCTCGCGTTCGCCGGAATCTTCGACAAGCCGACGCTCATTTCCGTGACAATCTCGTGCTACGTCATCTACATTTTCACGAGCCTTTTGGACACGCCTTTCATTTATTTGGCGCGCGCAGTCTTCGAGAAATTCGGAACGGAAGAACAGTTCGCGAAATAGAATGCGGAACGAAAATTTTCACTTCCGCAAGGGGCTTCAAGAAAAAGAAACTCGCTTGTTGTTGATACTTGCATTTTTTTTTCAATAGTTTTATACTGAATCAAATCGCAATGCGATATAAGGAAATTTCCTTAACATTTTCTTTTGGAGAAAATTATGGCAAAAAATCTCGACTGGGCAAATCTTCCGTTTGCCTACATGGAAAGCGGAAAAAGTTTCGTCGCCAATTACAAGGACGGCGCATGGGATGAAGGCGCGCTCACAAGCGACCATACGATTACGATTTCAGAATGCGCGGGCGTCTTGCAATACGCGCAGACTTGCTTCGAAGGACTCAAGGCGTACACCACCGCCGACGGGCGAATCGTCACGTTCCGCCCGGACTTGAACGCGGCGCGAATGAAGGACAGCTGCCTGCGCCTTGAGATGCCTGTTTTTCCCGAGGACAAATTCGTGCAGGCGGTGATTGCGACAATAAAAGAGAACATCGAATTCGTTCCGCCTTACGGAAGCGGCGCGACGCTTTACATCCGCCCGTACATGTTCGGCTCGAGCAGCGTCATCGGCGTGAAGCCCGCGGAGGAATATCAGTTCAGGATTTTGACAACGCCAGTCGGCCCGTATTTCAAGGGAGGAGTAAAGCCGATTTCTGTGCGAATGTCGGAACTTGACAGGGCAGCCCCGCACGGCACTGGCGACATAAAGGCAGGCCTCAACTACGCGATGAGCCTCCACAACATCGTCCAGGCGCACAAGGCGGGCTTTGCCGAAAACATCTACACGGATCCTGCCACGCACACTTATATAGAAGAAACCGGCGGCGCGAACATTCTTTTCGTCACCAAGGACGGAAAACTTGTCACGCCAAAATCTAATTCAATTCTGCCTTCAATCACGCGGCGTTCGCTTGTCCAAGTGGCGCGCGATTATTTGGGAATGGAAGTCGAGGAACGCCAAGTGCGCCGCGACGAGCTGCCGGATTTCCAGGAAATCGGCTTGTGCGGAACTGCGGCGGTCATTTCTCCCATCGGAAAAATCAACGACGGCGGAAAAGAAATTCTTGTTCCAAGCGGAATGGATTCAATCGGACCTGTGCTCGGAAAGCTGCGCGAGACTTTGACGGGAATCCAAATGGGAACGGAAAAAGCGCCCGAAGGCTGGATTTACGAAGTAAGGTAGAATTTTCAAAAAAGAATCTGGGTTTGTGAAACAGGAGTTTACGCAAAGCGCAAACTCCTGTTTTTTTTATTTTTCCACCTCCAATGTGTCAATTTTCGTCCAATTTTTCTCGTCAAAAATGTTGTCGCAGACAGTATAAGCGTTTTTCCCTTTAATTGGAAACTGCGTTTTGCCTTTATATTGACTTACACGCCATTCGACAATCCTATAAACATTGAACGAAGAAAAATCGGAAGCCTTGCGGAATTCTTTCTTTGTGAACGGATTCACATTTGACACAGCAAGGTCTTTCGTGGCAAGATACGGAACATCAGCATTTGTATGAATTGAATAGTCTGTCACAAATTTACCGTGCGAATTGAAATCCTTGAAAAGCAAAAGCGGATTTAAAAATCCCACATCCAGCCAATTTTCAAATCCTTCAAAGCAAGTGAGATGAATTCCGCGTCCATGGTCGGCGACAATTATAATGCGCGTATTGTCATAGCAATCGTTTTCCTTTAGATAATCAAGCCACTTTCCAACTTGCAAAATCGCCGCCGCATTCGAATGGTATCCAAGATAATCGCTTTGCGACGAACCATTATCTCTTTGCGTCGCATTATAAAAACCAGTTCCAGCCGCAGGATGCGTCTCGTCAATAATTCCGGGAACATAGCCTTCGGGAAGCTCGGTATATTCGTGAGTCGTCGTATTGCCGACAAAATGAAATGTTGGCGATGCGCTGTCAAACGAAGTGACTTCCGGCAAAATATGAAGCCTCGTATATTGCCTAAGAAATTCTCTGTCCAACGAACGTGAAACTTGAGAGTTGTAATATTTTCCGTTGTCATAAACTAATATCCTGAAAAAAGGAAATAAAATTTGCAGTATGGAAAAATATTTTATGTTGTCCCTAACTGTTATATCAGGATTTCCAAGAAGTTCTTTTAAATTTTCTCCCTCAAAAAAATTGTCCAACGCAGATGGGTTATGAAGTTTTTTAACATTCGTGTCCGCCCAAATATTTTTTCCGCTATCGTAGTCTTCGTAAGGCAAATCGAAAACCGCGCTTTCATAGCCAGCCTGTTCAAACACAAGCGGAAGCGTCATCAACGCTTCGTTGTGCTTGTCTTTCAAAGTGACATCGCTTCTCTTGTTGATTTCGTCGATCGAATAATCATATCCGCCCGCCATCGCGGGAACTCCGCTATTGGTGAAATCAGCAAAACTCAGACAATTCGGATAATATTCAAAACCATCAAACGATTGCTCCAATTCAGGAAACTGCTTCAAGATATACGGAAAAAAATCCGATATCGCGCGGTCGAGAAACAACACGAACACATTCGGTTCATTCTTGCTCAAAGAATACATTGCTTGAGCCGATGGCTTTTCACTTTGAGCGCGACTTTCTTCATCACGGCTCATCGAGAATTGTTTGAAGCCCTTTTCGATTTTCGCGACATTGTACGCGCCCATAAAAATCTGCGCGGCAAAAAGCGAAAACAAAACGAAAGTCGCGGCGGCAATTTTTTTGAATTTTATGCAAGCGAACAAAAATGCAAAAAACAAAACCATAAAAAGCAGCGGAACAATCGAAAATAATATTGATGTCGATTTCAAAACTTCCGCGTTATCGAACTGGCAAAAAACATTTATCGTTCCATAATCATTCTAGAACAAAAAGGCGTTCGCCAATGC
>CAMWIU010000117.1 GCA_947174385.1 uncultured Treponema sp. | reverse complement strand
CGCTTCTCATTTTTCTTTTTTTGATGTACACTATATTTCCAATAAAAATTAAAAATGAAATTCAAAATTCGGAGGAAATATGAAACGATATTGGCTGCCGGCTGCAATGCTGGCTTTTTTTCTTGTGGTCGCTGCGGCGTTGTGGATTGCAACAGGAAACGCATTTTATCTGTTCAATTTCGGCTACATCGGGACGGCCATTTCGTTGGGATTTTTTTTGTTCCTCAAAAATTGTGCGCAAGCACGTCGCATAACGCAGCTTCTTGTCGGGCTGTATATGCTCGTCTATTTGGGAATCATTTGCAACGAAAACATGCAAATCGAAGGATTTTGGTTTTATCTTTTTTCGGGCGTGTTTGAAGCAGCTACAATTCATTATGCTGTCGCAAAAATTTTCGGGCCGCTGTTTTTCGGACGAGGCTGGTGCGGCTATGCTTGTTGGACGGCGATGGTGCTCGACTTTTTTCCCTACAAAATTCCGTCCGCTCCGAGAAAGCCGCTCGGCGCACTCCGCTATGTCACTTTTTCAATTTCGCTTCTGTTCGTTGCCGCGCTGTTTTTTTTCCGCATCAAAAACAAGGAAGCAATTATGTTCCGCGCATTCATCATCGGAAACGCCTTGTACTATGCCGCAGGAATCGCGCTTGCATTCGCATTCAAAGACAACCGCGCTTTTTGCAAATACTTGTGCCCCATAACAGTTTTCCTAAAACCCGCAAGTTATTTTTCGCTGCTCCGCGTAAAATGCGACACGGAAAAATGCGTTCAATGCGGCGCGTGCAAAAAAGTCTGCCCGATGGATGTTGACATAACGGACAATTCGCGCAAGCGGAAAAATGGCACGGAATGCATTCTTTGCTTTGAATGCGTGAAAAGTTGTCCAGTAGACGCGCTGTGATTCCGTGTGGAGAAAGGAGAAAAACGCAATGCCTTTAATTGAACTTGTCCTCGCACAAAATGCGGACACGCTCGCCCGATGCCTGCGCGTCCGCGAAGAAGTCTTTACAATTGAAAAAGGCGTGCCAAAAGAAATCGAAGTTGACGCGCTCGATTGCCTGAACGGAGCGTGCGAACATTTTCTCATCCGCTGCAATGAAAAAGATGCCGGCGCGCTCCGCTGCACGTACACGCCGGAAAACGCCGCCCGCATCCAACGATTCTGCGTCCTCAAAGAATACCGAAAGCGCAGAATCGGAAAAGCCGCTTTGGAGCAAGTCGAATCCTGCTGCCGAAGCCGAGGCTGCCGCGCCGTTGAGCTGGACGCAAAACTTTCCGCCGCAGGATTTTACGAAAAATGCGGCTACAAAATCGTGTCCGACACGTTCATCGAAGCAGACGTGGAGCATGTCAAGATGAGGAAAGGGTTGTCGGCGAAATTACATTCGTGAAGCGTCGCCACCTCGCTTCCTACTTTTGCTTTTCAAAAGTGAAGGCGTGCAGGAACTGTTTGGCGCGATCGGTTTTTGGCGACGTGAAGAATTGTTCCGGCGAAGATTCTTCGGCGATAATGCCGTCATCTATGAAAATAATTCTGTCGGCAACCGCGCACGCGAATTCCATTTGATGCGTCACAATCAGCATCGTGCGCTTTTCTTTTGCAAGATCCATTATCACGTCCAAAACTTCGCGAACCATTTCGGGATCGAGTGCCGCAGTGACTTCATCGAAAAGAAGAATTTCCGGATTCATGCAAAGCGCGCGGACAATCGCGACGCGCTGCTTTTGTCCACCGGAAAGCTGGCGTGGATAAAAATCTTTTTTGTCGAGAAGCCCGACGCGCGAAAGAAGCTGTTCCGCCTGCTGCGTGACTTCCGCCTTGTCGCGCTTTTGCGCCTTGGTCGGACCGAGCAAAATATTTTTCAAAACCGTCATGTTCGGAAACAAATCGTAGCTTTGAAAAACCATTCCGATTTTTTGGCGGATTATGTGCATATCATTTTTTCTGTTGCTGATGACTTCGCCGTCGAGAAGAATTTCGCCTTCCTGAATCTGCTCGAGTCCGTTTATGCAGCGGAGCAACGTGCTTTTTCCACAGCCCGAAGGTCCGAGAATGACGACGGTTTCTCCGCGCTCAACATCGAGCGAAACTCCCTTCAAAATTTCGCCGGCTTCTTTGAAGTCTTTTTTTATGTTTCGAATTTCGAGCAATGCCATTTATTACTCCCATAAAAAGTCAAGAAGAAAGTTGCAACTTTCTTCTTGACTTTTTACGCACATTCGCAACGAGCGCATCGCACGAAGTTTCAAGCGGAATGTGCATTCAATATGCAAGTTTCCAACGGAAACTTGACATGATAAAAGTGCCGCGCCATTCGTGCGGAACTTTTATCATATATCCCTCTGACGTTTTTCGATTTTTCCTGCGATGAACGAAAGCGGCCAGCACACGATGAAGTACATGAAAAAAATTGTGCCGTACACCGCGATTGCCGCAGTGGGAACAGAAAGCCTGTTTGACTCGATAATCTGTTGCCCGATTTTTATCACTTCGATTACGCCGACAAAAACGACAAGCGAAGTCGTCTTTATCATCCGCGTGATCAGATTCATGCTGAGCGGAACGAGCCGCCTCACTATTTGCGGAATTATTATGCAACGGAAAATTTGATTTTCCGTCAATCCGATTGCGCGTCCGCTTTCGTATTGATGAACCGGAATCGACTGCAACGCGCCGCGAACCAAGTCTCCCATTTCCGCCGTTCCCCAAAAAGTGAAAACCATGACGGACGCAATTTCGCCGGAAATCGAAATTCCGAATGCATAAGTCAATCCGAAGTACGCGAGAAAAAGCAGCACCATTTGCGGCATGATTCGCATGAATTCAACGTACGCTCTGCACAAAATCTTGAGCGGCTTTTTGCGCGTCGTCATCAGAATGCCGAAAAGGAATCCGAAGAAAATCGAAAGCGCGACAGAGATTGCCGCAATTTTTACCGTCACTCCAAGCCCGCCCAAAAGCCTTGCGAAATTCTTTCCTTTGAAAAGAACGCTGAACGATTCCGCGACCGCTTCATTAAGCACCGAATTCGCCATAGCGCAGCCTCCTTTCAAAAAAATATCCGAGCAAAGAAATCGGCAGAAGGATCACAAAATATGAAATCACGAGAAGCAGCAAAGTTTCCTGCGTCTTGTAATAAAGCCCGATCAAATCCTTCGCGACATACATCAAATCGGCGAGCGCGACCGCGCTGAACACCGAAGTTTCTTTCAATAAAAAAATGCAATTCGCGCAAAGTCCCGGAATCGAAACGGAAAGAGCCTGCGGAAAAACAATGTAGCGCACAAGCTGCGTTCGGCTCAAGCCGACGCACATTCCGCTTTCAATTTGAACTTTGCCCACCGTTTCGAGCGCGCTCCGGAATGTTTCCGCCATGTAGCTTCCGCCGAGAAAAGTAAGCCCGATGATTCCGCATTGCTGCGAGGAAAGTTTTATGCCCATGCGAGGAAGCGCGAAGTACAAGAAAAACAGGTCGATCAAAAGCGGCGTATTCCGAGAAAGCTCCGTGTAAACGCTTACGACGGCGCGAAGAACCGGAACTTTCCAATAGCGGACGACTGCGCACACAATTCCGACGGCGGCGGAAAGCACAATTCCTGCGCATCCGATTTTTACCGTGAGCGCGGCCGCCTCCGCGAACATTGGGATGACTTGCTTTATAAATTCGACGTTCATTTTTCTAAAAAAGGCGGCCTTGAAGTTTTCAAAACCTCTCTTATTGTAGCATATCGCGCGATTTTATGGAATAGGTGGGCTTCGAAAACTAGCGCGTTTTACCGGCAGGAGCAAGCGAGAAAATCTACATATCCGCTTGAAAGCGGAGAAACTTTATTGGAGGGAAACAACCCCTCTACTCGGAAGCGGGGGTTTTCTCCCTCCAAACCACCCACTTTCCCCAGCACCGCTTGGGGCTGCCGCCCCAAGACCCCGCGTTCACCATTAAGTTCTTTTAAATCTTTCCGCCTTCCACTACGAGCGCGTCCGCGTCGGAATCTTTTCCGTAAACGCTGCGCAGCGTGGCTTCGTAGTCGGCATGGAAAAATTGCTCTTTTTCAAGCGACTTGATTTCGTTGTTGAGCCAGCCGAGCAATTCGGAATTGCCTTTTGTGACTGCGGGAGCGATCGCGTCAAGGCTTCCGAGCGAATCCGCGCCGACGGCGAAGCCTTTGTTTTCGATTGCCCAGGCGAGCACTTCCGTGTTGTCCGTGGAAAGCGCGTCGCCTCGCCCGTCACGCAAAGCGTCGTACGCTTCGGAATACAGGTCGAATTTAAGCAGCTTGACCTTGGGATAATTTTTTGTGAAAAACGTTTCGGCGGTCGTTCCCTTCGCGATGATGAGCGTCTTTCCGTTGAGCTGCTCGGGCTTTGTAATCAGCGCGTTTTCGGGCGAGACAATTCCGAGCGCGACTTTCATATACGGAAGCGCGAAGTCAACTTTTTCCGCGCGCTCGGGCGTAACGGTGAAGTTCGCAAGAACGATGTCAACTTTTCCCGTCGCAAGAACTTCCACGCGGCTTGCGGCTTCCACGGGAACGTATTTCACTTTTACGCCGAGATCCTTTGCGATGCGATTTCCGAAGTACACATCGTAGCCTTGATATTCGCCGTTTTCGTCAACATAGCCGAAAGGCTTTTTGTCGCTGAACACTGCGATTTTAATTGTTCCGCTTTTCTTTATCTGTTCGACAGTGCGGAACTTGGGCTTTGCGATTGCGGGCGAAAGCGAAGCGATTGCGATCGCCGCCGCGATAATCATCTTTGAAATCTTTTTCATAATAACTCCTATAAAAAATGTTTGTTTCTTTTAGAAACTGTTTTGAAAATTTTGCGAATATTTTTTCGCTTTAATTTATTGCATCAAACGCCTGGCTCAAATCGGCGATGATGTCATCGATGTGTTCCGTTCCGATTGAAAGCCTGATCGTGTTTTCAAAGATTCCCTGATCCTTGAGTTCTTCGGCGTTCAGTTCGGAATGCGTCGTCGTCGCAGGATGAATTACGAGCGACTTTACGTCCGCGACATTCGCGAGCAAGCTGAAAATTTTCAGATTGTCGATGAACGCCCACGCTTCTTTTTGTCCTCCTTTTATTTGGAATGTGAAAATGCTCGCGCCGCCGTTCGGAAAATATTTCTGATACAGCGCGTGATTCGGATGCTCTGGCAACGAAGGATGATTTACTTTTTCAACCTTCGGATGGTTGCTCAAAAATTCGATTACCTTGCGCGCGTTTTCCGCGTGACGCTCAAGACGAAGCGAAAGCGTTTCCGTTCCTTGCAAAAGAAGAAACGCATTGAACGGAGAAAGCGTCGCGCCTTCATCGCGAAGAAGAATCGCGCGAATGTAAGTGACGAACGCCGCAGATCCTGCCGCGTCCGCGAACGAAACTCCGTGATAGCTCGGATTCGGACCTGAAATCAGCGGAAACTTGCCCGATTTTTTCCAGTCGAATTTTCCCGAATCAACGATGATTCCGCCGAGCGTCGTTCCGTGTCCGCCGATGAATTTTGTCGCCGAATGCACAACGATGTCCGCGCCGTGTTCAATCGGGCGCACGAAAAACGGCGTTCCGAACGTGTTGTCGATTGCGAGCGGAATTCCGTGCTTGTGCGCGATTTCCGAAACCGCGTCAATGTCGGGAATGTCGCTGTTCGGATTGCCGAGCGTTTCGATGAAAATCGCCTTTGTGTTCGGCTTTATCGCAGATTCAATTTCCGCCAAATTGTGCACGTCAACGAACGTCGTCTCGATTCCGAATTTACTGAGCGTGTGCTTCAAAAGATTGTAGCTTCCGCCGTAAATTGTTTTTTGCGCGACAATGTGATCGCCCGCTTGCGCCAAAGCCTGAATCGTGTAAGTGATTGCAGCCGCTCCCGAAGCAAGCGCGAGAGCCGCACTTCCGCCTTCAAGTGCGGCAATTCGTTTTTCAAAAACGTCCTGCGTTGAATTGGTGAGACGGCCGTAAATGTTTCCAGCGTCCGCAAGCCCGAATCTGTCCGCGGCGTGTTTCGAATTGTGGAACACATAAGAAGTCGTCTGATAAATCGGAACTGCGCGCGCGTCGCTTGCAGGGTCTGCCTGTTCCTGCCCGACATGAAGTTGAAGCGTTTCAAAATGAAGCTTTGTATTTGCCATAATTTTCTCCTTAAAAAAGTTGACGACATTTCAGCCAACTTTTCATCATATCTCCTTAAAATTTTTCGGAGCAATAAAATTGAAAAAAATGAAATGCGGATTCGCCGCCCGAACAAAGCGCGCCGCATTCATATAAAATTGATTTTGCGCTCGTGCCTAAATCGCGCAAGGACAACAGAGGCGCATCTTTCCAAATCTGAAATTTTCACGAACAAGTTTTTCAAAATATTCTGTGGCGTACATTTTTTTGCCTCCTTGGTTTTAATGAAATTGTCAGGCTGAATGCCCGACAATGAAATTATGCCAAATAAAACCTATTTTGTCAATAGGTTTTATAGGTTTTTTTATTTTTTTTGGCTCTTGACTAGTTAACTCAATCCAAATAGGATGTAACTAGTGATAAAACA